>DATECE010000001.1:0-16201 GCA_036516595.1 Minisyncoccota bacterium
CCCAAATGTGCGTGTGCCGGCCGGCTGGTGGGCAAAAATCGCCCGCTCTGTTCCGATGATTCCGCCGAGGAAAAGCGCCGTGAGAAGCTTTACGAACTCGATGAATGTCGGGTCGACAAAGTCTGCTGGGCTATGCATATATGAAGTATAACCTACGCTCCGCAGAGACTCTGCGCCTCCTCGATGACTTGCGGAATCTTGGCGGGTGGTATGCCGTGCTCTCGTAAAAGGTGCTCAACGAGCACGCTCTTACAGAGCACAATTTTCTTTTCAAGCAGGCGCCGTTTCTCGCTCTCACTCAAGGTTGTGAGCGCAGTGAGCGGATGCACACGAGCCTCCTCGATGAGGTGCATCAGCCCGCGTGTACGCGGATAGTCCCAACTGATGATTGGAAGGCTTGAGCACCGCGCATAGCGAAGAGCATTGCGCGTGAATACAGTATTGGTGACGAGCCATCCTTCATCCACGCGCGAAGACTCGAGCGGTGCGCGCTTCAAATCCTCATATCGCGCATGTACATAGAGCGCGTCCTTGATGTCGGTCTTTCCTCCCGCTTCATTGTGGAATTTCACCTCAATGCCAACTTTCTTTTGTCCTTTTCGGCAAGGACATCCACCTCGTGCGGGGCGCAGCGTCCCATAAGCATCACATCAGTGCGGGTATGCCATCCGTGCGCTTTCAATATTTCCGCTAGAAATTGTTCAAACGGGAAGCCCGACGGCCCGAGCGAGAAAATTGCGCGCTTCATTGAATAGCGGGCTGCGACCGGCATCGCCTCATCGCTCTTGAGCATTTCGAATGCCTTGCGATATATCTCTTCCGTAGTGGTCTCAGGTCGGAGTTCGTGCATGATGCGCGCGAGAATTCGAGCGCTCATGGTCGATGATGCACCGGCGTGCTCGAGTGAGCGTTCCATTTTTGTCGGATCGAACGGTTCGCGCTCCCCGTCAGCTTTCACGATGAGATGCTGCATCATGGTACTAGTCGACAACCGGCAGGATGACAATGGGAATACTCTCCCCATCGAGCGTTGCGACGAATTTCACACCTGCCGCGGGAGCAAAGACCACCGCACGGAACGAGCGCGGGGTGTCCTCGCGAGAGCACTCGACATTCGGCTCCTCCCACGTCTCGAATTCCAGATGGTAGAGCCCCTCACCTGCTTGTTCCGAGCGTACCGAGAGTTGTGCGCAAGTCGCATGTACCATCACCATGCCTGAGAGATGATGCGCACCGGGGTCGAGCACGTCGCGAATCACTGCAATGTGTGACGCATCAATTGCGCGCGCGTTGATGGTACTCCCAGCGATAAGAAACACGCCGTACGCGACAGCAGTCGAAACCACTCCAAACCAAAAAAGCCGTCGCAAGATATCTGCCATTGCACCAGTATGTCCCACTCGCGACCTTCTTCGCAGATAGTGAGTGTTGAAAAGTGAACAAGTTTCGCTAGGCATCAATGCTGCCACCGCCGAGACATTCATCGCCGCGATAAAGTACGAGCGATTGGCCGCGAGCTATTACATGTGGTCTCGTGAATGAAATGTGTGTTCCGTTGCCGCTGTTGCGTACCTGTACGCTGACCGGTGTTTCGCGATATCGTGTTTGTGCCAACGCCTCTCCCGCGAATGCTGCTCCACGAATCCAGTGCATATCCGAAACACTCGCGTCCGAACGCTCAGCGTCCGCTCTCTTCGTCGAAACGGAAAGAATGTTGTGCTTTGTGTCGATTTCAGTCACAAAGTGTGGCTGGCTACCGTCTGCAGAGAACCCGTGTCGCTGACCTATTGTATAGAGCGCTGCTCCACGGTGTGTGCCAATTACGGTGCCATCCATCGTCTGTACCTCCCCTGATTTCAGCTCCAGATACCGACCTAAAAAATCTTCGATGCCCACGTCCCCTACAAAGCACAGCCCTTGCGAGTCAGGCCGCGCGGCATTGGGTAGAGCAAACTTCTTCGCCAAAGCGCGTACTTCGTCTTTTTTATACCCGCCAATGGGGAACAGTGTTCGCGATAGCTCATTCTGGCCCAGCCGATGTAAAAAATATGTCTGGTCTTTATTGAGATCTGCGCTCCTGCGCAATGTCAAGATGTTATCTTGACATGCGATGCGGGTATAGTGACCTGTCGCAACACAGTCGGCTCCCTCGCTAAGCGCCCACGTTGCAAACGCACGGAATTTAATCGTGCTATTGCAGAGAACATCCGGATTCGGTGTACTGCCCTCCGCATACGAGCGTGTCATGTCGTCTATAACATTCTGCTTGTATTCGTCTGAGAGGTCGATTTCTCGAAACGGAATTTCGAGCGCTGCGGCAACACGCATGGCATCCAATCGGTCACGCGCCCACGTACATTCGATAAACTCCGGCCGCCAGATTTTGATGAATGCCCCCGTTACCTCATGTCCCGCAGCTTTCAGGAGCGCGGCAGATACCGCGCTGTCGACCCCGCCGGAGAGCCCTACAAAAACTTTCATCCGCACACCTTATACTTTGAACCTACTTACGTCTATTCCGGCACTCCTACACTCATCAAGAAAACTGGCCAGCATGTACGAACCTGCCGACTTTCTGCGTGCAGCTTCTGTCGCGACGATTCGGAGCACTTCGGGATGATTTGTCACGCTGACTCGGTTGAAGTTGGGGTTATGCTCAGCCCAATCCTGAAGGTAAGTTTTGAGTGATTGGACACTGAAATCAAGCTTGCTGATAGATTGCTTCAGAATGAGGTCCAACAAAGATGAATGCAGGTCACTTTTCTTTCGGTCGAAACCACATTTTTTTGCCCACTCCGCGACGTACGAATCGTAAAACGATGCACCGAAATTTGCCTTTTCAAGCGCCTTTCCAATGATTTCCTGAGTCACGGCCTCCTCGTTGATTAGTTGGGTCACATTCGGTATGCCCTCCCGCTTCAGCTCTTCTATGTGGTCGCCAAATGCGCTGGCAGAGAAGCGAGCCCTTCCAACCGCCTCCTTCACAATAATCGAGCGATCGGTTTTGCGGGCCTCCTTTTTTCGTGCACTCTGCTCAACGTAATCGGCAAAATCCTTAAAGCCGAGCCCACGAGCGAGCTCATCGGGGCTGTCGTTGCCTCTCGGAGAGTGTGTTTTGAATATGTCGTTCCACGCTTCAAACGGGTCATGCTGAGCGCGATTGTTGTCAAAAAACGCATGGCCGTACCTATCGTAACCGTCACGCGTATCTTTATTTTTTAAAATCTCGAACGCTCGGTTGATTGTCTGAGCGCCGTCGGTACTACCACCCTGATCGGGATGCGCAGACATCATGGCCTTTCTATACGCTGCTTTTATCTCCGCATCGCTTGCTCTGCGGCTAACGCCGAGGACCTCGTACGGGTCCGGCTTCTCGGATGATGCCTCAGGGCGCAGTGGTCTCGGACCTCCTTGACGAAACCTCATGAAAAAAAGTATAGCATCGCTCAGCTGCCGAGGTAGAGGCGCTTTTTCCTCAAATGCTCCTGATACGTCTTGCTGTAGTACGTTGTCCCGCTTCGGTCTGCGAGGTAGAAAAGGTTATCACTCTCAATCGGGTCTATTGCTGCGCGAATGGAATCGAGCGATGGAGAGCCTATCGGGCTCGGAGGAAGTCCCTTATGGACATACGTGTTGTATGGGTCGTCCTCATCGGTCAGGTCTGCCATCGTGAGATCGAAGGTCGTCCTACCGAGCGAGTAGAGAAATACCGCGTCGACTTGCAGTGGCATGCCGCGCTTGATTCGATTCCAGAGGACGCCGGCAATCTTGCGCCTATCATCACTCTTGCGCGCCTCTCGCTCGAGCATCGAAGCGAGAACTATCGTGTCCTCCAGCGTGTGTCCCGACGCCTCAATCTCTTGCAGAAGCGGCGCGATGTGTGAGTCAAAATTCTGACGCATCGTGCGTAATATGGTGTCTTCAGTGGCGTTTGGCATAAAGTAGTAGGTGTCTGGAAAGAGATATCCTTCCATTGGTTTTGCCTGTGCGAGGAAATTCTCCGCGTTGAAGCGAACGAGCTGCTTTGCGAAAATCGTCGCCATATTGCGTGTCATCGCACCCTCAGGAATACGAATGTGTATCGGCTCAAGACCGTACGCGCCGAGGGCGAGCTTGCGGACGATGTGGAATACACTGACCGGTTCATCGAACATGTAGTCACCGGCGTGCAAATCGCGCTCGTAGCCGAGTACGATGGAGAGCCCACGGAACACGAGACCAGAGCGGATGACACGCTGCTCTTTGAGTGCACCCCCAATTTCTGAGCTTGTCGCACCTTCGGGTACAACGACGAGTGTGCGGAGCGGGAAATCCGCCGGCGGCATCAGCATGAATACATAGATGAGGCCGGCTGCAATGCCAGATGACACGAGTATGGCCACCGTACGGCGATTAGCGTGCGGACGCCAGCGCTCTGAGAGCTCTTCCTCCACTTCGCTTTTCGTGTCAAAAAAGCGCTGCAGGTATGACAGTAGTTTATCCAGCATGCACTATCGGGGAAGATTTGGCGGTGGCTCGGCTTTCGTAGCGGGTATGCGCTGGAGGCCGGGGGTCTGCACCGCACGCGAGGGCGGATGCCAGAGTGTGGCGAGCGTCTCATTGGTCAAAATATTTGTCGGCAGTATCCACGGCGTGTGAAAAAACGAACGGCGTCGGTACGCGTCGTGTACCCGCTTGCCCATGTTAATCCAGCGCAAGCTGTTGATGTCTTGCCACGGATAGTCGTAGTCACAGTGCCATTTGCGTGGACGCAGGTGGGTCATGAAGTTCGGATTGCCGAACGGCTTCCATATCCAGCGAAATCCAGTGAATATCGGACCACGCATCTCGCCGCGGACCCAATAGATACCGCGCATGCCGACTTCGAATGGATATTTGGCGAGGTGTCGCTCAAGCGTCTGGAGCTGGTAGCGCTGGCGTTCAGTGGGGTGTGGAAACGCTGAAGCTTCGTGTTTCTTGTCGTCTTCTGTAGGAAAGTCATCCTCATACTTACCGGAAGGCTTCAGCGCCGCTTTGAAGCGAAGTTGTTCAACTTCGCCTTTGACCATCTCCACCCACTTAATGTCCTCGTCGTCAGGGTTGAAGAAACCCATGATTACCTTTTTGCCGCACTTGCGTATGACCATCTGTATCCACAGCTGTTCATTGGGTGCGATAGCACTCATAAATTCAAGAACGTTGGCGAGCGGATCAACCTTGAACTCCTCTTTCGGGTCCTTCTCCAGCTCAAAATCGATATATGACTTCGGTGGATACGCGTTGATGCGGAAGTTGCCCATACCAATGCCGGCGTAGGACATGAGCGGCCATTCCACGCCCCACACCCAGTGTTCGCGCGGCTCGTAACGGAATTTCGACGCGTAATCTTCCACCTCCACAAGTTCCACCTCCGGATACTGCGCATAAATTGCTTGCTCTACTGTCTCTTTGTATCTACGCCAACACCAGATGTAGAAATGTATCTCTCCTCCAAAGCTCGCAATCTCAAGCGAGAAAAAGGGGCGGACCTGTCCGTCCCATGCGCGGTTTATCCACGTAGTCTCGCCGGAAGAGATGCTGAGATACGTGAGCGCAATTTCCATGGCCCGCGGCGATTTAGTCACCTCTCGCGGCATACGAACCTCGAGGAGTATCGGATCTCGACCCGAGAGGTAGAGCGACTGTATATACCAAATCCACGCAGACCATGCGCCGATTCCGAGTCCGATGGGGAGCCAAATCGGCGCGAGAGCAATAGCCCAGCTCGCAGTGAACAAGAGGACATTGGGCACGAGCTCAGCGAGCACGAGATATACACCGATAAAAATGCAGCTGAGGATAAGCGCTCGCGAAATGCCCCAGCCGCTCAACTCTTTGACGAGACCTTCAAGACTCAGCCACTTCTTGATGAAGTCGTGCCAGAATTTATGCAGAAATGTTTTTTCATCTTCGGCCACAAAAACATTGTACCACTCGAGAAATGCAAAAGCCGCCTTTGTGCGGCGGCCTTTGTCGAACTGAATCAAAAGTTTATGCGGCGAGCGAGTAGCGGCCGTCGGAAAGACGCGAGAACGTCGAATTCTGCAGATTGACCGCGATGGTCGCGTCTTTCACATAGCGTTCGCGCTTGACGCGCTCCACTATTTCGTCACGCGTAAGCGGTCCTTCACGTTCGAGAATCCCTTTGATGACATCGCGCACGACCCCCGGCTCATAACCCCATTCCTTGAGCGCATAGAGTCCGCGGCCGACAAGGACGAAGCGGTTGTCTTTGATGAGCTCGTTGTGCGTCGTCGCGGGATGAGTCTTACGGCCGAAAAGCTTCTCGATACCGCTCGCAACTTCTGTGAAGTGCATCGGAGAGCCGTGGCGCTTCAGCGTGAGGTACGCAAAATCGCGCGTGTTCTTGATGCGGACGTGCGGGCTGTCGAGTCTGCCCCACTCGCCGAGCGGGTTCCTGCCGACGCGCTTCGAGATGGAGAGCCAGCGGAGAAGTACATCGTTCGGGCGATTCTTTACACCTTCTTGCTTCAGGTGGCGGCCGAAGAGTTCGATGAACTCGTCTTCAGGTGTGAGCTTGTTCGCCTCGATTGATTCGTGCAGACTCTGCAGCGCCCGCTCAATCTGTTCGAGCAGAGAGTCGTCGATGTGCCAGCGCGCTCGGAAATCGTTGGTCTCGCGCGCGTAGTCGAAATGATGTCCGACCGTAAGGAGGAAAACGATATGTGTGTGCTCTGCTTCACTCTTTGCGATATGACTGAGGAGCGTCTCTTCGGCAAGAACGCCACCGAGAGTTGCGAGTGCGCGCTTCAATTCCTGCAAGGTCGCGTCGTGCTCCGTATACGCGTCTGAATCGCGGACGCTCGCAATGCCGTGGTTCTCAATCTGACGGATGCGTTCGCGAGTAATACCGTACTCCTGCCCAATGGCGTCGAGCGTCCGGCTCTCCCCTTTCGGGGTAAGACCGAAACGGTCGACCAGCACCTTGCGAGTGCGGTCAGGGAGCTCCGAAAGGAGCTCTTTTGTGACTGTTTTGGGGGCAAACGTTATCATGGCAAAAGATGAATATTTGACTATTTCTATACCTGTGTCTTTAGTTTTATCAAATCCAGACCTATCCGTCAAGCCCCAGCAGAAGTGGGCTTTTCCACAGCTTAGGCACACCAACCGCCCCCCTGCCCAATCGAGGGCCCGATAGCCCCCATGCTAGTATCGGGTTATGAGTGCGCGCGCTATGCGGTTACCACCGCAGGATGTGGAGATGGAGAAGGCACTCCTCGGGGCACTTCTCATCAATCCTGCGGCCATGTATGAGGCCGCCGACGTGGTCGGCAGCGACTCGTTCTATGCAGCAAAACATCGCATCATTTATGACGCGATGCTGACCCTCTACGGCAAGGGTGAGCCCATCGATGTGGTGACTGTCTCTGGCAAATTGAAAGAGCGCAAACAGCTCTCCGACGTCGGTGGCGCAGCGTATCTCTCCGAACTTTCAAATGCCGCTCCGTCGCCGGGGAGCGCTCGCCACTATGCGCAGGCTGTGCAGGCGAAATTTATTTTGCGCTCTCTCATCGATGCAGCGGCGAAAATTGGAGAGCTCGGTTACGAAGAGGACCGCGACATCGAGCAAGTGCTCGACGAAGCGCAATCCGCCATCTATCGGGTCTCCAATGCGCCGATGCTCCAGACCTTCAGTGCAATAAAAGACGAGCTTGCAGGAGCGTGGGACCGTCTTGAGGAATTACATAAAAATCAAGGGAAGATGCGTGGTGTGCCGACGGGTTTTGCTCAGCTCGATAACCTCCTCGCGGGTCTACAAAAATCCGACCTCGTCATCCTCGCCGCCCGACCGTCCATGGGCAAGACATCGCTCGCGCTCGATATCGCGCGGCAGACTGCCGTCAAACACGGCACCGCCGTCGGCATTTTTTCTCTCGAGATGTCATCTCAGCAGCTCGTCGACCGTATGCTCGCCGCGCAGGCGGGCGTCGACTCATGGAGACTGCGCACCGGCAAGATATCAAAGGACGACGAGTACGACAGGTTGCAGGAAGGTATCGCGACACTTTCTGAAGCGCCCATCTACATCGACGACAAGCCCGGTTCGACAGTCCTCTCTATGCGCTCAGTCGCGCGACGTCTCAAAATGGAGCGCGATCTCGGGCTCGTCATCATCGACTACCTGCAACTCATCACGCCCACCAACACACGTTCGAACGACAGCCTCGTCCAGCAGGTAACCGAAATATCGCGCTCACTGAAAGCGATGGCGCGCGAACTCGACGTGCCCGTGCTTGCGCTCTCGCAGCTTTCTCGTGCCGTCGAACAGCGACGCGGACGGCCGCGACTTTCCGACCTCCGCGATTCAGGCTCTATCGAGCAGGATGCCGACGTCGTCATGTTTATACACCGCGAAGACAAGATGACGGAGGGTATGGAGCGCAACGGCATTGCCGAGATACTCGTCGAAAAACATCGTAACGGACCTGTAGGCAAAGTGGAGCTGAAATTCGACGAGAGTAAGACCACCTTCATGTCGGTCGAGAAGAGCGATTTTGGAGATTTTGTGACGGAAGCGCAGGTCTCCGGCGACACGCCCTTTTAGCCCGTACGCTATACTCCGAAAATGGACACCATCGAGCGACTTACAGCACTTTTTGAAAAATTTCCGGGCATCGGCCCGCGACAGGCCGGCCGTTTCGTACAGTATCTTCTCAGAAGTTCGCCAGCTCTCCGTCGCGAAATCGCAGAGAGTATCTCCAATTTGAGCGGCGGGACACGGCAATGCGGCTCTTGTATGCGTTTCCATGCAGGTCGCACAGCAGTCTGCAGTATCTGCGCGAACAGTCAGCGGGACGCCTCGCACCTCGCTATTGTCGCATCAGATGCCGACCTCGCGGCGCTTGAGCGGAGCGGCACCTTCAACGGACTTTATTTTGTCCTCGGTGGGACTATCTCGCTTGCATCCGACAGCATGAGCGGGCTGCGGATGAAAGCCCTTATAGACTCCCTTGAAGAGAGGGTGGGCAGCGGCCTCACGGAAGCCATACTCGCCTTCCCCGCAAATCCAGAGGGTGATGCGACCGCGGTGCGTGTACGCGAAGAGCTTCAGCTTCACTCCCCACGCCTCAGAGTCACAGCGCTTGGTCGCGGGCTTTCGACGGGCAGTGAACTTGAATACGCTGACCCCGAGACTATCAAGAGTGCTCTTGAATCACGTAAATAATGGGAGAGGCCGCCCGAGCTGCGCGGCCTTCGACGTTGTCCTTGGAATTATGGGAGCGCCGTAATACGCACTTTCGCGTACGGCTGTCTGTGTCCTCGCTTCTTGAAATAACGACTTTTTTGTCGATAGCGAATCACGGTAATTTTTTGTGCGCGGCCATTTTCGATGAGTTCACCGGTCACCTTTGCTCCTACGATGTAGGGCGCGCCGACCGTGGTAGATGCGCCGTCGTCGGTGAGCAAAACTTTATCGAACGTGATGGTATCACCCGCGTTCTTGGCATCCTTCAATTTCTCGACAGAAAGCACCGTGTCCTGTGTGACAACGTACTGTTTCCCGCCTGTCTCGATGATAGCTATCTTGGCCATGTCCGCAGATACTACAATTTATGGCGCATTTAGGCAAGTTTCTGTTCATTGACCATGCCTCGCCCCCGTGCTGCAATGCATTCAGCGAACTTCTGTTTGTTCTAGGAGATTCAGCGCATGGAAAATACCACGCCGGAGAAACGGCCGACCGACGAGGATGAATTCGCAGCGCAGACCGCCCTATGGATGGGCGCGACCATATTCATCATAGGAGTAGCCTCGTACATGCTCGCGACATTCGGCATGTCAGAGCTCGATGACGAGAGTCGAGGCGCAATGAAGTTCATATTCGCCATCGTTTCCCTGTTCGGTGCCCTTTTTGTCGGTTGGAAACCGACCCATGAGGGCGACCACCTCGAATGACCTCGCGAACGTTCTCGCGAGGTCAAACTACATGTACCTCAATCCTCCAACAACGAAGGCTTCTCAACGGTATCGAGCTCCAGTCCTACCGAGTCTCCCGTAATTTTGAAGACATCCTTATCCACTTTTTCAAATTCCTTTTTGCCCGCCATGTAGTGATTAACTGTTGTTGAAAGAGACGCGCCGAGTTTTTTGTAGTAATCCTGATACGCATTCAAGTGCCGTCCCAACGCCTCAACATTTTTTGCAATATCTTTTGCGGTCTCCTCGATTTTGAACGCCTTGAAACCGTAGAGTACTGATTGGAGATATGCTGCGAACGTTGTCGGACTCACGATGATGACCTTCTTCTCGTTGTACGCGTAGTCGATGAGATTGCGCGTATTGACCTTGACCGAGCCGACCTCATTGATGAGGAGGTCGTAATAGATAGCCTCGGCCGGTATGTACATGAATGCGAATGGCAGTGTGCCGTCCTTCGGCCGCACGTATTTCGCGCATTCATCAATGCGCATCTTGAGGTCGTTCTTGAAAAGCTTCTCAAGCTCTGCGCGCTGTGTATCGTCAATCGCATTTACGAGTCGCTGGTAGTTATCGAGGGAGAATTTTGCATCGATCGGTATAACGCCCTCCTTAGTCATGACAACGGCATCGACGGTCTCTCCGCCGGGGAACTCGTACTGCATCTTGTATGAGCCGGGCGGCAGGATGTTGCCCAAGATGAGTTCGAGCGACGCCTCACCCAAATTGCCGCGTTGCTTCTGGTGCTTCAGCACTTTTTCGAGATTTGCGAGCTGTTCTGCAATTACCATAAAGCGCGTTGTTGATTCATTGGTCTTTGTCTGCTCGACACGCACTTCTGTGAGTTGTTTTGCCACGAGATCGCGGATGTCACTCGCGAGCCGCTGCGATTCGCCGAACTGTGCGCGCATGCTCTCGAACATTCGATTCGTGCCTTCACCGAGCTTGGATTCCATCGAACGCGAAAGTTCCTGCATCTGCTGCTGAAGCAAGACGAGACTCTGCATGTCCTCCTTTGCCTCTGGTCGGCGCCAAAAAAGGTACGCCATGAGTGCAAGATTGGCCACCAAGAGCGCCACAATGAGCCATTCCATGGGCCCAATAGTAGCACTATCCACAGGAGACTATTGACCATTTGACAATTATATGTCAGAATTCATCTAGACATCTGCCTTGGAGAACCACATGGCATACAAATTGGTAATACTCGCAGCCGCGACGATCGGCAACCTGCTTCCAATCGGGCCGAGCACAGTCATCGACCTCACGCCGACGACGCACGCGACGTACGATGAGTGCATGGGCGCCCGCGCCCAGTACATCGAGACAATCGGGGCGCTGTTTTTTCAGGCCACATGGCCGACCTACGACCCGACGCTGCGTGCATTCGTCCGCCTTGATGCACGGCCGATGATTGCGCTCAACAGCGAGTGCAAGCTCGTGGACGACAAATAAGGAGGCACCATGCTTTACTTCCTGTACGTCGCGTCGCTATCCGCGACATTGGTCGGCCAGTCGCAGGTCATTCCGATTGCGGCCAAGCTGCCTCCGACACCGATGAGCAAGATCGAGTGCGACAAGGCGAAACCTTTGTTCGAACTCGAACTCACGCTCATCGTGACCGGCATTGCTGCCGCCAACAATCTTGGAGCCTATCCCGACGTTCGCGTCGAGTGCCGCGAGTGGCATGGCAGTTGACCCATATATCGCGCGGTCGCCGACAGAATCGGCGACCGCTCACCATTTTCATCATAGACTTTTCAGAAAAGATGTGTACTCTGTCCCACGGCCCCGATCGAAGGCTGTCCACTGCTGGATAGACCTGTCGGGTTTCAGAGAGTACTGATGAGCACATACCCGCCATTTCACACGGCGTTTGCGATTGGTTGCATGGCGCTCGTCGCCGCAATCGTTTTCTTCGCCTGAAGATGCACGTGCCCACCAGAAGAATCCGCCGGATACAACCGGCTTTCTTTTTTGGTATACTTTCTCTATATGTTGACACAAACAGTGCGCACAGATATGACAGCCGCGATGAAAGCGCGGGACCAGCTTCGTGTGGACACGCTGCGCGGCGCACTCTCCTCATTCACCAACGAACTGGTTACCAAAGGTCGTAAGCCGACGGAAGAACTTACGGACGACGAAGCGATTGTCGTTCTGAAGCGACTTGCAAAACAACGCAAAGACTCAGCCGAGCAATTTGAAAAGGGCGGACGCGCGGAGCTCGCTGCCAAGGAAAAAACGGAACTTTCTATCATAGAGTCCTATTTGCCTGCGACAGCGACACGCGAGGAAATTGAAAAAGTCGCACGCACGAAAAAAGAGGAGCTCGGAGTAACCGAGGCCTCCGGTATTGGAAAATTGACGGGCGCCGTGATGAAGGAGTTCGCGGGTCGCGCTGACGGCAACGACGTCAAGGCGGTCCTTGCTTCACTTTTCACCTGACAACGAGACGCGCGTTTGTGCGTGTCACTTAGCGGTCGAAAGGTATGTTGAGTACACGGTAGCCAGAGCCGCGAGCGCAAAGATTACAAGCGCTGCCGTATACATATTGAAACTAAGTAGCGAAATCGCTGCGGCGAGGCAGAGCAAGAGCCTTCCGATTCCCTGCCCCATTTCCTTGAGGGCCGTGAGCTCATCGAGAAAAGTGTGCTGCTCGGCAGATTGGTCCTTTGTAGAAATATCGATGCCACGGTGAAGGGCACGCCCGCCAGTGTCTGCGTAGGCGTCCACCGCGACGATACCGATGGGGGTCGCGACGAGTCCCCGAATGAGCCACGCTGACACCGTGACAGTCGCGTGGATGAGTGGCGTATCAGCACGGTGGCCCCGTGGCAGAAGATATTTGAGTGCGATGGTGGCAAGTAGCGTCAGCGCGAAAACGAGACCTAATAGTGCGTACGACCAACCGAGGAGGACGAACGCGACGAGCGGCCAGACAAAGAGCAGCGCACCTGCTTCAAAACCGTCAGCGACGGAGCGCAGAAGCGGCCGATGGTGCTGCGCTGAAAAGAGCTGGTGGAAGCTCTCGCGATATCGCCACACGTACGTCTCGTGAACGCCCGTCTCAGAACCGAGTGCAAGGTATGCCGCTGCGGTGACAAGTGCCGCGCCGCCCAAAACGATCGCCACTCCGGACGAGCTCGCAGCGAGCGCGAGCCCTGCGAGAGCGGGGGCAAGCGCAATTGTTATCTCCTCTCCGAGTGCAGTCGGACGTGGGGAGAGTGAGTAGGGTACCCAATACAGAGCGCGGTACAGGCCTGTGCCAATCGCGAAAACGAGGACACCGATTTGTACGCTTCCGAATAATCCGATGAGGGACGCCGCAAGTACAAGGAAGGCGGCTGAGAGTGCAAGCGTAGCGTTCCGCATCATGCGAGTTGTGCCACGTCTGAGTAATCGGGCGCCAAGAGGCGTCGCGAGGATGGCTATCGTGTGCGAGAGCGCGTAGGCGAGAAGTGTGACTACAAATCCTGTCGCCACATCGCCGCTTTCTGTTGTGTAGAATTGAAATACGAAAATCCAAGCAAACGCATGCCCGCCGGAGAGCGCGAATCGCAGCAGCGTCCGATGCGAGATCATACCCCGCGCGATTTCCCCGTGGTGAGGAGCGCCGCGAGCGGAGGCACGGTGAGAACGAGCGTATAGCCGACCCATACGTTCCAATCCGCATAGATAGTCCATCCAGCGAACGGCACGGTCAAAATAGCATCAGCGAGCGCAGCAACGACAAGCCACACAAGTGATCGCGGTACTACGTCTTGCCACGAGCGCACTCGAAGAGATGTGCCGGCAATCGCGGTCACCGCGACGAGCGCCGCAAGCGTGAAGAGGCGTGGGGCGATTCCCTCCGTAAGACCTTGCACAATCAGGCTCGACCACGTGAGGAACACGATGGCATAAATGACGATTCCCCACCCGATGTATTCCTTGAATGTAGTCACCCCCTCATTATGCGTGAGCCGCGGCGTATAGCGGAGTCCATCTGTGGATAGGATTACCGATTGTTCTCTTCGTCTTCTTCTTCTCCTCCATCATTATCATCAACCGAAAGTTCCGTTTTCAACTCCCCTTCTGCGTCCAAATGCACGCGTACCGCTTTGACCGCGCGAAGCGCAGCCTGAAAGGTGCCGAACGCCTCGGCGTATTCTCCTTCACTCATTTTTTCGTCGCCATCATCTATTGCCCGTTGTATGCTGCGCGCACTTGTGCTTGCGTCATCAGCAGCTTGAGAAGTTCCGGTAGCTGTGGGAGCCATCATCATCGTGCGCACATCGCCGAGCTCTTTCGCGACATCGTCTTTCTTCGCAACTGCCGCGATCCGGACACGGTCGTCGCCGCTCTCTGCACTCGCTGTGACCGCACGCTCCGCGCGTTCACGTCGGTCTCGCGCCTTATCTGCTCTTTCGCGTATCACTGCAATAAGTGGGCGTACTGACGGTTCGGCATTCGGCACCTTTGCACCGAGCACCGCGAGCACCCGCTCGTGACTCACCAGTGTCGCTTCGAGCTCGGAGTGGACGTCGGCCGAGATGACGGGCCGATTGCCACCTTCTGAAGTCTCGATGCGCGCCTCTATCTCCTCTGCCGTGGCAAGAATACGGGTTTCTATCTCTGTGCGAGACTCCTCATCGAGTTCACCACGCGCCGCGAGTACCTCAGCCTCTGCGAGACGCCTCGAAATCCGTTCTGTATCCCATTTCGCTTTTGAAACTTCCGACACCGCAAGCACCCCACGGAGTGGCTCAACAACCCGCACTTTCATCTCGTAGAGCGGCTCGCCGGGGAGCGCACCTTCGGCTGCATATGATGTACCGACACCGACGACAAGGACCAAGGCAGTCGCGAAGGTGAGCGCGCGCGCCGTATGGGCTTGCACCGTGGATGAAAAAATCGAACTGAGACTCACAAGCACACGAGTGTGCATTGAAGAAGTCAGCGGATGTTCCGCCATATACGACATAATCACGTTGCGCCCACGAATCCGCTCGGTATCAGAAAGTCTCTCCGCGCGTAACGGGTCAAATGAGTTTTTTACTTTGTCTTCCATAAGAGGTACGTAGGAGAATGTAACACGGATGAAGGGGTGCCTCCACAGAGATCTTCCGCCTACGCCTCTAAGACGAATGTGGGGGGCATTCATGACAAAAGCCCCTCGACGGGGCTTTTGTACTGATACGGTGCCTCAGTTCTTACCAGTCCCGTCCGCCGCCTTGGCCGCGTCCGCCTCCAAAGCCTCCGCCGCTGTTGCCGCGAAAACTATTGCGAGGACGCTCTTCCATTGGGCGCGCTTCGTTGACCGTAAGCTTCCGGCCGCCGAAGTCCTTTCCGTTCCACGTATCGATTGCGGCCTGCGCCTCCTCGTCCGTGGACATTTCGACGAAGCCGAAACCTTTCGAGCGGTTGCTCATCTTGTCGATGATGATGACCGCACTCTCGACGGTGCCGGATTGTCCAAAGGCCTCCTTCAGCTCATCTTCGGTGGTCGAGTAAGGCAGACCACCGACATACAATTTCTTTGCCATGTGTCTTCTGAAATCTTCTGTTCCTAATCAAAATGTAAACCAACCTTCCCTTGCCTTTATGCAAATGGATACTTACATTCGAAAACACTATACCGCATGGCTATATGAGCGCAAGATACGCTGTGCACAGGCCCTCTAGGCACCCGGAAGCCTATCCGCAATAGCCCGTAATTTCTCGAGTCCTCGGTGGATGCGCACCGACACGACGTTCTCGGAAACACCGAGGATTTCAGCAATTTCCCGAGGCGACATCTCATCGAGATAGCGCATAGTGATGGCGGCGCGGTACATATCTTCGAGCCCCTCGAGCAGCGCGAGCGCCTCACGGGCCGCCTGCCGCTCTGTCGGGTCTTTCACGTTCTCATCGGCCGGCTCGTAGCCATCGTCCTCCATCATCGCATCGAGCGACGATGATTTTTTTCTTCGTGAACGGTCCACGATAAGATTGTTGGCCACACGGTAGAGAAACGCCCGCATGTGCTCTACCTCTTTGCCTTTTGCGAGATAGTCCCACGTGCGCATATACGCGTCCTGCACGATGTCTGTTGCCGCTTCGCGATCCCTCACCCGCGCGAGGCAATGTCGAAATATCTCGTCGGCATGCTGGTCATACGCCAAAAGCAACTGCTCCTCAAGCGCTTGCGAGATGCCTACCTTTTGGTCATCTGCCATATACGAGTGGACAGTATACCCTGTACCTCTCAGCCTTTGAACCT
>DATECE010000002.1:0-2544 GCA_036516595.1 Minisyncoccota bacterium
CCCTTCGGTAAGTCAGGGTAAAAATAATTTTTGCGGTCGAACTCAGTGTAGTCGGCGAGAGCTACACCTATCGCCGTGCCGACCCTCAGTACATGCCGCACCGCTTCTTTGTTGACGACTGGCAGCGTGCCGGGGTGTGCCAAACAGATCGGGCACACATGCGTATTGGCCTCTGCGGCAAAGGGGTCGTTGGCGGAATCGCAAAACATTTTCGTCCGTGTCTTGAGTTCGGCGTGTACTTCGAGGCCGATAGTGGGGACGTACTCACTCATACCCTTACTCTAGCAAAACCACAGAAAATCGCGCGATGAGGCCTGCAGCGGTTTAACCCATGTAATAACCTTCACCAGACTCATGTGTCCGTGCGTTTTTGCCGTCTCCGCAGGCGCGTCGGCGCCGAGGCAGAGCGCTGCGGCAGCAGCCGCAGATAGCGACGGCAAAGAATGCGCGGGCGTATGAGTCGCACTCTTCTCGCCTCGACGAGTGCCGAGATAGCCGAGATAGCCGATATCTCGGCTCTCCTCGCCGAGATTACAAGACAATCTTCCACTCACCGCTCGCGAGGAGCGGCTCAGCTTTTTTATATTTGACTTCCACTGTTTCCGTACCGTTGGTGATGGTCACCTTGTCGTTGCGACCGAAACTGGTTTTTTGCGCTCCACGGAGAGGTGCCGTTATAGATTCTGCTGCCTTGTGGATAAGACTCAAATTTTTCGTATTCGGCGTCGAAGGAGCGCCTTTCGCAAGTGGCGCGGCGGATGCCCCCATACCGGCAAGAAGCGCATTTACTTGAGTGCGGTACGTCTCCTCCATCTGATTGAAGAGGCGGAGCCCCTCCTTTTTGTACTCCACGAGAGGGTCCCGCTGACCGTATGCGCGGAGGTTGACCGATGAGCGTAGATACTCCATTTGTTCGAGATGCTCGACCCACAGGTAATCGATGCCCTGCAGGAGAAGCCTCCGAACCTCGCGATAGAAATCGTCACCCCACTCTTTTTTCTTCGTCTCTATCACCTTTTGAATCGCCTCTTCACCGAGCGTGAGCGCATCGACTTCGCTGTCGATATCGCTGTTTGTGCCCGTGAGCATCGTGCGCCTCCGTCCGTAGATGCTCTGCCGCTGCAGATTGAGCACGTCGTCGTACGCGAGCACGTGTTTGCGTGCATCGAAATTAATCTCTTCGATACGTGTCTGCGCCTTCTCGAGCGAGCGCGTAATCATCGAATTCTGTATCGGCTCGTCCTCGGGAATCTTGAAGGTTCCCATCACACGCTTAATCGTATCGGACGCGAAGATGCGCATGAGGTGATCTTCGAGCGATACGTAGAATTGTGTCTCTCCCGCATCCCCCTGCCTGCCCGCGCGGCCGCGCAACTGATTATCGATACGGCGCGCATCGTGCCGCTCAGTGCCGATGACTGAGAGTCCCCCGACATTTTTGACCTCCTCGTATTCTTCGGGCGTGCCAGGATTGCCGCCGAGCTTGATGTCGACGCCGCGGCCTGCCATGTTGGTCGCAATGGTAACGGCGCCGCGCCTTCCGGCCTGAGCGATGATTTCCCCCTCACGCTCGTGATTTTTCGCATTGAGGACTTCGTGAGGGATGCCTTCCTGCTTGAAGTGCACAGAGAGAAGCTCGTTTTTGTCGACAGAGGCTGTGCCGATAAGCACGGGTTGGCCCTTCTCATGCTTTTCCTTGACTGCCTTCGCAATTGCTTTCATCTTGCCGCTTTCGCTCTGGAAGATGAAATCATCGTGGTCGCGCCGAGTCGACTCACGGTTTGTCGGTACGATGACGGTATTCAGACCGTAGACCTTGTAAAATTCCTCCGCAGAAGTCGCGGCAGTGCCCGTCATGCCTGCCAACTTGGCATAGAGGCGGAAATAATTTTGGAACGTAATCGATGCGAAGGTACGGCTCTCCTGCTGGATAGATACGCCCTCCTTGGCCTCGATTGCCTGATGGAGGCCCTCCGACCAGCGCCGCCCCGGCTGGAGACGGCCGGTGAACTCATCGACTATTACTATCTGCCCGTCACGCACCACGTAATCCTTGTCCCGCAGGAACAGCGCTTTGGCGCGCACCGCAGTCTCGAGGTGGTGGACATATTTGATACCGGCGTCCGTGTATATGTTGTCGACGCCGAGCGCGGCCTGCGCCTTTTCGATGCCGGCGTCGCTCAGTTGTATCTGCTTGTGCTTCAGGTCCGTCTCGTAATCGACGTTCTCCGCGAGAGTGCTCGCAATGTGCGCAAACCGGCCGTAGAGCGATTCGGCATCGGACACGGCGGCAGAGATGATGAGAGGTGTACGGGCTTCGTCGATAAGAATGGAGTCTATTTCGTCGACGATAGCGAAATGATATCCGCCCTCATCGGGGACGCGCTGGCGGAGATTCCCCGACTCATACTCGAGGTTGTCGCGCAGGTAGTCAAAGCCAAACTCGTTGTTGGTCCCGTACGTGATGTCGGCACGGTACGCGTCGCGACGAGATATAGGACGGAGGAATTCATGTTCCACCTTGAAGGAGCCTAGTTCGTCGCG
>DATECE010000003.1:0-3064 GCA_036516595.1 Minisyncoccota bacterium
ATCGATATCCGCCGCATTGCACAGATAAAGAAGGGTGAAGAAACGGTCGGCGGCAGACACCGCGTCAAAATCGTGAAAAACAAGGTGGCAGCCCCGTTCCGCCAAACGGAATTCGACATGCTCTATGGAGAAGGAATCTCCCGTGAGGGCGAGGCGCTCGCGCTCGGTGAAAAATTCGGTCTCGTCGAGAAATCGTCCGGTGGCTCGTACTCTATAGGCGAGACCAAGCTCGGCCGCGGCTATGACGCCGCGCGCACATACCTCCGCGAAAACAAATCCGTGCTCAACCAACTACTCAAAGACGTGCGTAAGGCCCTCTCGAGCGGCAGCGTGCCAGCAAAGACCACCGGTGGCGAGGAGTAGCATGTCACTTGAGAAGAAGCCTCAAAAAGTATCGATTGAATTCGGTCACACATATACCGATAGTGGATTGGTGCAAAGCGGAGAGTCGATGCACCGCGGCATCAGAGAGCTGCAACGCGAACTCACCGCATTCGAAATGAGGTGCAAGGAGAACGGAAATGCGGCAGTCGAGATTGCGCGGCAGCTTGAATTGACAGCGAAGACGCATGTGCTCCTTGATGATGTCGAGTGGTCGTACGAGCAGAGCCGTTCGCATGGAAACACAGACCGAATTGCACTTTTTCGAGCAAGAAGCTTGCAAGGAGCTGAAATTGCCTTTAGTCCTGACAGCGCCCAGTCAGAAGGATCGCTCGTCCCACAGGCAAAGGCTCGTCTTGATTCCCTTCCATCCGAACGCTCGCATATCCGACTCGATACGCAGACTGGAAAACAACGAGTACGTATACGAGGATTCACCGGAATCGAAGATGAGACTCATCCGAGTTGCGACATACTTGATCTCGTGTGGCATGAGAAACGCGCCGATGAAGCGGATATACTCCTTACCATCCTGCATCAGGCTTACGAATCCCAGCAAGCGCGTGTCCACGCGCTTGCTGAGCACATCACCGGTACGAAGCTAAACGACGCAAGTGCTGCGACTCTTC
The DNA here is from genome assembly GCA_036516595.1 of Minisyncoccota bacterium. Taxonomy (GTDB): domain Bacteria; phylum Patescibacteriota; class Minisyncoccia; order Phycocordibacterales; family UBA2100; genus UBA10103. Next base: position 1,011 of record DATECE010000003.1, read on the forward strand.
TTCTGGATGATGCCGGCACTCCGGTCGCCCTGCGCAGATGGAGCGAACGTTCGGAGAAAGCAAAACTATACTTTGATGTCATTGAATCCCGTCTCGTAGCAGGAAAAACTACGGCGTAACGATTCCTGTCGGAATATAAAGTGATCGGCCCCGCACAAAAAGCGGGGCCGACGAAGGCTTTGGGTGCGGTTCCTTGCCCCTTGGATCGGGACTCCGCGACGAGCGGTGCAGAATCATGATGATTGCGATGACCGAGGCGAAGAAGGTGGCGCCGCCGGTGGCCATGCCGACCGTGAGGGCGAGATGCTCGATATCCGGCAATGCCCGCACGATCGCGAGGCGCCAAAAGCCCACAACCAGTACGAAGCTGAGGGACGCCGTTGCACACAGAAGCGTGAGCCTAAGTTTTTGCGACATTGCTTTTCACTCCCCTTGCTGTGCATAGATGTACCGCGAAATCGTCCGAGCTGCAACTGCATGGACAAATACCCTTTTTTGCATACAATACGCGGACCATGCTTTCATACAACGATATCAAGCCGGGGGTTGCGGTACTCGTCGAAGGCGAGCCCTACATTTGTACGTGGAACAATATAATGAAGAAGCAGCAACGCCGACCCGTCAATCAGACGAAACTCCGACACCTCATAAAAGGCAACTCCATCGAGTATTCTTTCCAGCAATCAGATAAGCTCGAAGAAGCTGAGATAGAGTCTGAAAGGGCAGTTTTTGTATACGAAAAAAATGGTGAGTGGTTCTTCTACGACGCAAAGGATAAGTCGAGACGATTTTCCCTCCCCGACGAGACCGTCGGTGAGAGCGGCAAGTTTATGAAACCGAACACCGAAGTCGAGACGCTCACATTCAATGACAGACTGTTCCGCGTGAAGTTGCCTATCAAAGTCGAGCTCAAGGTCACTGAGGCGCCGCCGGACGTCCGCGGCAACACCGCACAAGGAGGGAGCAAGGTCGTGGAACTCGAGACGGGCGCCACAATTACAGTCCCGATGTTCGTCAAACTGGGAGATATCATTCGCATCAATACGGAGACCGGCGAGTACGTGGAAAGAGCCTAGTGCACGCTCGCGGCAATCGACGCAATGATATAAATACCGACCGCATTCCCCGCAAGTGCGAGAGGGATGAATTGCGTCACGCGGATGTGGGAGAGACCGAGCATGAGAAGGCCGAGTTCATCGGGAAGCGGCGAGCCGATAACGATGGCGCCGGCGATGGGGCCCACCCATATGAGCGGGCCAGACGAGAACATGCGCCCGAATCGGCGCGCTTTCGGATGAAAAGCTGCACGCATCAGGTCCTCTACGAGTGGGCTACAGATGAAACGGAACATGAGCACTTCGGCCGCAACGGCACCGAGACTTCCGTACAGGGCTATCTTCCACAGCGGCATAGTGGATGTGAGTTCGGCAAACCCGACGATGGCAGGCGCTGTCGTGAGCATCGACGTATAAAATATCCCGATGACAAATGCTGCTACCCCCTTGAATCCGTCGAGCATGCCGACGAACGTAATTACAGCACCCGATTGCATTATCCAAACGGCAGCGATTACACCGAATATAAATATCCACGCTTCAATGGTCTCAGAGAGCGGGATGTGGCGTACATGGACACGACTACGCGGCTCGTGATTCACTGCACTATTATACCGCCGAAGGCGGCGGGGGTTCACTTTTGGATGTACGGGAGGAGCGCCATGAAGCGCGCGCGCTTTATCGCCTCTTCGACTGCGCGCTGCTGCTTGGCGGTGAGGCCAGTGCGCTTTCTGTTCATCACACGTCCGTGCGGGTTCACGAACTGCTTGAGGAGGTCGACATCTTTGTAGTCGACGTACCGGATGTCATTTTGTGTGAGGATGTTTGTGCTCATAGTTAGAAGGGTATATCGTCGGGATTAATATCATCTTTCGGGTACTCGATGCCGCTGCCGCTACTAGCAGGCGTCTCATCCGCCGCCGGCTCCTCGGCGTCGCGACGAGCACCGCCTCCGCTCGTGCGAGGGCCAAACTGCACGCTATCTGCGACCACCTCCGT
>DATECE010000004.1:0-3357 GCA_036516595.1 Minisyncoccota bacterium
TACGCGTAGAGATAATGTGTGAGAACTGGCGTAATTGCTATGCCGATAACGAAAGCGGCTGTCGCAGGTATAAGCACACGAATGATCTCCGGCAGCATGGGTTGCATTGTACGGGCTCCTCGGTCGAGTGGCTAGTTTGCAGGGAAGGCAATGCTTCGGTGCGCCGCATCGACGAGGTGCTGTATGTCGGTAAACCTTCCATCATACGAAGAGCCGAGTACGACTGCCACAACAGGATGCGCAAGCCCGACGTCGAAGACAACGGCTAGATTGCCACCGGCGAGGTCAGTGAATCCGGTTTTTCCCATTATGAGACCGGGTATCGAACTGAGTGCTTCATTGGTATTTATGGCCGACGTGGTGTCGCCGCTTTCAGCCGACAGAAGGAGACCGTTTACCGCAGTACCTGAGAAGAGGTTGGGATAGGTTGTGTATGCGTGTGCCATGAGCTTGGCAATGTCGCGCGCGCTTGACTCTGAACCCGCTTGGGTTTCGCTCGCGTCGAGTCCGTTTACGTTCAGAAAATAGGTGTGCGTCAGCCCGAGCTCTTTGGCAAGTTCGTTCATACGCCACAGCACGGCCGTGCCTTCTGGTGCGCGCGGATATCGTGCGCGCATCTTCGCGTCGGCGGCGTCAGCGAGTATTTCTGCTCCCTTATTCGATGAAGCGACGAGTGTGAAATTGATGATGTCTCTCACGCTCCAGCGTTCGCCTTTGCCGAGACGTTGGCTGCTCCCGACCGGTGCCGTATCATACGGAATCGTGAGTATCGCGTCGGACGAGAGGACTTCCGCTACCGCGAGTACGAGAGCCACTTTTGTGATTGAGGCAGGTGGTAGCTGAGCATCCGCGTTTTTTTCGTACAGCGTAAAGCCGTTCTGCAAGTCGACGACAATTGCGGCAGATGCATCGAGTGGTAGGGCACCTATCGGGGTGGGAATCGCGGCGCTTGCGACTTGTGCACCAAGAGGAGTGACACTTCCCTTCATGAATGCATAGACGAGGAAGAAGGCCGCAAGGCCAATGAGCGCTAGCGACACTATCGGGTAGACGAGCGGCGGGCGAATTTCAGTCGTCTGCACTTCCGTCACCTGTGTCTGTATTTCCGGTAGATTCGTCATGATTTTCGAACGGCCCGCTTTTTGCCTCAAACGCGGCCAACTCGCCGGTGATTTTATCATATTCGGGAAGAGCGCGCGCATCAGTCGCTCCGAGATGCGCCAAGAGGTCTGCGGTCGGTTTATAGAGATACTCTCGCCCGTCTTTCGGGTTGGGGATGCGCTCGATGAGACCGCGCGCTGCGAGCGTACGTATTGTGGACGATGTGTTCACGCCACGTATGTAATCGATTTGGGCACGCGTCGATGGTCCACGGTACAGAATGATGGCGAGGACTTCGAGGCCGGCATCACCTATCTCCCGACCAAGTTCACGCGAGAAAGCCTCTTCAACCGTTTTGGCTGCTTTGGGAGCGATGGCCAGTGCGACTTCGGAATCGGTACGGAGGACACTGAGGGCGGTGTCCTTGCGCCGGTGTGCAAGCTCCTCAGCCGCAGCGTCAATCTCGCCAATCGAGCAATTGAGCAAGGAGGTCAATTTCTTTTTTGATACGGGCTCACCTTCCGCAAAGAGAAGTGCTTCGAGTTTGGTGACGAGGTCGGGCATATCAATATTGTACTAGACTCCGTATTGCGGACTTCCCACCTGCTCGACCTCAATTTCGATATCCTCAAAAAGCTTGTCCTGTGTAACGCTGAGAGAGCCCGAACGAACCAGCTCGAGCATCGCGAGAAAATACACAATTACCTCGTTGCGGTCTTTGGATTGTACGAGCTCGCTGAAGCGTGAACGAACTGCACGAGTGAGGCGATCCTTGAGGTGCACAATAACGTCCTCAAGAGCCAATATGGGAGCCACAGCCGTTCTCGCCAGTTCTTCGGGTTTTGGTAGCGTACCGAGCAATCTCTCTGCAGCCGCAAATACAAGCGATATCGAGCATTCTGCTGGAGTGAATATCGCCGCTCGTGCCGGAGCCCTCTTGGCGAATCGATACGGTGAGCGACCCCACTCTTTTCTGAGGAGTCGCGCGGCTTTTCGAATTACGGAATAACGGGCCAATCGGCGCTCAAGCTCGTCGACAGATTCACGCTCATCGTCTGAGAGCTCAAGTGATGGGAGGAGTGCGCGCGATTTGATGAGCAAGAGCGTCGAGGCGACAAGAATAAACTGCGATGTTTCTGCGAGGGGCAATTCGGGCAATTTTTCAATGTACGCGAGGAATGCGTCAGTCACGTCGGCGAGAGACACCTCAGAGATGGAAAGTTTGCGCTCCTCTATCAGATTGAGGAGCATTTCCAGCGGGCCCTCATAGGTCGGCGTAGCTATGCTAAATGCGTCAGTCATTGTCTTCGAATTCAGGCGCCTCAGACAGGCGCGAGTCGATGCGCGTCATGTCGCGCGGGAATGCAGTCGCCTCCTTCACGTTGGGGATTTCAAGCATGCGAGCAGTGAAGCGCTCGAGACCTGTTGACGACCCTCCGTGCGGCGGCATGCCGTATTTAAAAGCTTGCAGGTAGAAAGCGAATTTCTCAGGGTCCATTCCGCGCTCTCGAATCCGCTCGACGAGCACATCGTAATCGTGGATGCGCTGTGCACCGCTGTTTATCTCTAGGCCGCGGAAGAGGAGGTCGAAGCCGCGCGAATACGGCGCCTCATCAAATGCTTCGTATGTGTAGAATGCACGTTTCTTTGTCGGGAAACGAGTAATGAAAACAAAATCAGAGCCTTTCTCACGCTTTGCCCATTCACATATCTGACGCTCATCTTCTGGTGACATATCATTTGTATCATCGATATTCCGTCCGAATTCTCTGGAGACGATGTCGTGCGCCTCGGAAAGCGTGAGTACGGGTATCTCATCAGGAATAAGAGGTACGCTCGTGTTGAATCGGGCAAACATGAGAGCGTGCTTGTCAGCTACGGCGCGCACCGTGTCACTCACCGCATTCTCGAGTACGCGCATCGGTTCGCGCTCACTATCGATAAATCCCATTTCAAAGTCGAGGCATGTTGCCTCAGACAAATGACGTGTCGTCGCGCTCTTTTCCGCATGAAAAATCTTTGCAACAGTAAAAGCATGCTCAAAGGGACCGACCATTATCTGCTTGTAAAATTGCGGACTCGTCGCGAGGTAGGCATCCTTGTCTTTAAAATATTCAACTTTGAAGACTGCCGCTCCCACTTCCGCGTCACCACCGACGAGAGCGGGGGCAACGAACTCCATAAACTTCTGCGCCCTCAGCGAATCGCGGTACGCATGCAGAATAGATGATTGTATCGAAAAGATGTCGCGGCTGC
>DATECE010000005.1:0-10209 GCA_036516595.1 Minisyncoccota bacterium
TGCTGTCCTTTGGAGGCATCAACACCGTTTGCCCATCGTGCTTTTCACTCACCAAACCGATGGTCCCGCCGTTATAGATGAACAAAACTCGTTTCGTTGCCATGCACGCTATCGTACCGCACCCAATTCATTTTGTCCCCACGAGGGCAAGGAACTGTTTCTCCGAGAGTACGCTCACGCCAAGTTCCTCGGCCCTGCCAAGTTTGGAGCCGGCATTCTCGCCCGCCACAACATAATCCGTTTTCTTTGATACCGTGCTCGACACATCCCCGCCAAGCGCCCGTATCTTTTCCTTCGCTTCGTCACGCGAGAGTGAATCCATGGTACCGGTCAGTACGAAGGTCTTTCCCAGAAATTTGCCGCTCTGCCTTGCGGATGACGCGGGCTTCACGATGGTGAGTACCTTTTTGAGGCGCGCAACGAGCTCGACATGCCGCTTCTCGCGAAACCACTCGTATATCTCTTCGGCCATTTTCTCGCCAATGCCTTCGATTGCGTCGAGCTCGAGAGCGCTCGCTTTCGCGAGCGTATCGATAGAGCGGAAATGCTCTGCGAGAACAATGGCCGTCTCCTCGCCGACTTGCGGTATCGAGAGTCCGACGAGGAGTCTCGCGAGATCGACCGTGCGTGCCTTCTGTATCGAGTCGACAAGTTTTTTTGCCGATATCTCCGCAAAGCCCTCAAGTGGGAGAAGATCTCCCTCCGTGAGTGTAAAGAGTTCATCGTAATGCTGCACGAGCCCCTTCTCCAGTAATTGGTCGATAGTCCGCGGTCCGAACCCTTCGATGTCGAGTGCATGCTTGCCGACAAAATTGTGAAAGCGTCTTCGTACGACGGCAAAGGAATTTTTGTTGACGCAGCGCCACGCGGCGGTGCCTCGGATGCGCTCGATACGGCCATCTCCTCCGCACTCGGGCACATGAGTGGGCCACCGGAACGCCTTTTCTCTGCCAGTGCGCAGCTCTGTAAGAGTCCGCACGATATCCGGTATGACGTCGCCCGCTTTCTGCAAAATAACGGTGTCACCGATGCGCACATCAAGCCGATTGATTTCGTCTTCGTTGTGGAGTGTCGCGCGGCTCACGATTGTGCCTGCGACGGCGACAGCTTTCAGATGTGCGACCGGTGTGAGAACGCCTGTACGACCGACCTGCAAGACGATGTCCTCGACGATAGTCGTGACCTGCTCTGCTGGAAATTTGAATGCGATAGCGCCGCGCGGAGCTTTTCCGGTAAAGCCGAGCGTCTCAAAATATTCCCGCTCGTTGACCTTCACGACGATGCCGTCGATCCAGTACGCTTGCTCGCGTCCCTTATTTTTCCACTTCTCCCAAAACCGGACAACAGCGTCGATGTCCGCTGCGACCGCAAAGTGCGGGTTCGTTTTGAAACCCAAGTTCTGCAAATATGCGAGCTCCTCTGCTTGCGTCGCCGGCACCCGCTCCGAAGAACGGGCGAGATCATATATGAACATGTCGAGCTCGCGCGAAGCAGCGATTTTCGGGTCGAGCTGGCGGATGGAGCCGGCCGCGGCATTGCGAGGATTCATAAAGAGCGGCTCCCCTTTCTTTTCTCGCTCACGATTGAGCTTTTTCAGACCTTCGGCGGACATCCATACCTCCCCTTCCACAATGCAATCTATTCTCCGCGAGAGCGAGAGCGGGACCGATTCGATAGTCCGGATATTGTGCGTAACGTCCTCGCCCACGGAGCCATCTCCGCGCGTCGCGGCCCTCAACAGTCGCCCTTTCTCGTACGTGAGAACTATCTTGAGTCCGTCTATCTTCAGTTCAGAGACGTATGTGGGCTCCACCTCACCGAGGTCGCCGCGGAGGAAGCGCTTCACGCGTGCGTCGAATTCGCGCATGTCTTCTTCGTTGAACGCGTCGTTGAAGGACCATTGCGGTATCTCATGCCGTACTTTTTTGAAACCGGAGAGTGGCTGTCCTGCCACCCGCTGCGTCGGGCTCTCCCCTGTGATGATGGAGGGGTAGCGTGCCTCGATATCGGCAAGCTCGTGCATGAGCGAGTCCCGCGCCGCATCCGGTATCTCGGAGCGGTCAAACACGTGGTAAAGGCGTCGATAGTGGTTGACGCTCTCGACGAGCTTCTTGTAGCGTGCGCGTACGTCTTTTGGGATGTTAGATTTTGTTGCCGAGTGCATACGAGGTTAGAAAATCTTACACCCTGTTAAATCCCCGCGCCATGCGCGGGGACGCGAACCTGTCGCGATTTAACAGGGTTAAGAACACGTTGTCGCTTCGCTCTATATGTTCTTTAGTACGTGAGTTCGACGGAACGTTGGAGCGAGCGCACATTAGTGCCGAGGTCTGCGCACGAGGTGTTATGCCCATCTGAATGAATCGTTGTGAATGGGTGTACCGTCGCTTTGATGATTGTGACAACGATGCATTTGCGTTCACTCTGCCCGAGATCGGCGAAGAGGTCGAACTCGAATTGCGCAGCATGTGATGGATCGTTCCATGTACCATCGATAAGTTCGACGTTGAGCGACTGCGAGTCACACCTGAGCACTCCGGAAGGCCCTTCCGCACCGAATGAGTCGTGCCGGATGTCCCAATAGAGAGCGCATTCCGCACCGGTGTCGGCGGCATAAAATGCAAATTGTGATTCGCGACCGATGGAGGAGAGGATGAGCTGCTTTTGAGCGATGACGAATATCGAGCTCCCGATGGCGAGTACAATCGAGCCGACAAGCGCAGCGAGAAGGAGAGTAAAACCTGCTTCGCCGGTTTTTCCAGCTCCTCGACTCTGAAACGAGAATCGAGATTCTCGTTTCGCTCGTTCTACGTCGCCGGTGAACCCCGCCTCGCTGGGCTTTTTTTCGGCTCTGTGCAACATTTGATACCATTTCATAGTTAGTTTGATTGCGCGGCTGCGCCATCTTCTATCCAGCGATACATGTTCTCGCTTATGTCGACGGAGCGCGTCTGCCCCGCCCCCGTCCGCCACGAGACTTTCGCCGTGACGCGTAATTCATCGGTAGCCGGCGCCGCAGAGCAGTTCCACGTCGCCCCCAGCTGTACATAACATGCGGTGAGGATGCGTACGAACTTGGTCGGTGTCCATTCGTCGGATTCCGACTGGGCACAGTGGTCCGATCCATAGCCATACAACGAGCCATTGGTTTTGAGCGGGTTGGTAACACAGGTGGTCATGATGCTGTTGTTGCGCGCGTCGACGATAAATTCCTGATCCTTCGGGATGTCCTGCAAGAGGTCAACACTCGTGCCGGAGAGCGCATTTTGCAAGATATGCCCATCACGGACCGCACGCACCACTTCGATGCCTTCCTGCGCAAGGTTGTACGCCGTTACCTGATCGCGCGCGTAAAGCGCGCTCGAGAGGCTCTTCGATACGAGCGTCATGGGAGCCACGATGGCAAAAATCAGGAATGACACCGCGACGAGCGTTTCGATAAGTGTAAAACCGGCTTCGCCAGTTTTCCCAGCCGTCCCTCCCGAGAAATTCTGCGAGGTGTATGTTTGAGGGAGACTTGCGAGCGCGGCGGCGCGAGCACGCGTAATTTTCCCGCAGGAAAATATCCGTGCTCCGGAGAACATGCGCCACGTATGAATTTCTGTTCCTTTTTTCATATATCTAATACACGTTGGACCGCCGTCGCCTGTATTTGGAATGTCGTCGTCACGGCGGAGCGGATGGCTCCCGCAGTGCCCTTGATGACTATCATCACTTTTGGCTGCCGGAATTCGTCGGTTACACCATCACCATTGGTATCGCGCCGCGCGCCGATGACATAAAAGGTCATGTTCTCGATTGTCACCTCCGGTGCCGTGATGGGTATCCCGTTCGCCAAGGTGCCATCTTCGGATTTGTAGATGCGACCAACCCCACGTTCATCCTCGGCGAACCAGTACAGCCAATCATCGTTCGGGTTCGCGGATGAGCCGCCGTGAGATTCAAGATAGAACGATGTACCACCACTCGTGACACAATCCGGATTCGATGGCGATGAGCTGCCGCACCGATAATTACTCCCCTCGCGGATGGTCCGCACCATGCCGTCGAGTGCAACGTTCAGATTGTTGATGACGGACTGCAGCGCCTGAGCCTTTCGATTGGCATCGATGATGGAGAGAAGCGCGCCTATCGCAATCAGCATGACGACGGCAAAAAGCGCCACCGCAATAATCATTTCGACGAGGGTGAACCCCGCCTCGCTCACGCTCGCGTGATTGCGGGCTCCTCGACTCGGAAACGAGAACCATCGTCCTCGTTTCTCTCGTTCTACGTCGCCCGAAAAACCCTCGGCACTTACGACGCATTCGCTGTCTACTCGCTCTACGTCGCCGGTGAATCCCGCTTCGCCGGTTGTACGAACTTTTTGCCGCTTCCGTAGTGAAAAGAGGGTTCTCATACTATTGCACGGATATTTGGCCGTTGGCATCGACGACAATGCTGATGCTCTCCTCGCGCGGCGAGGCAAGTTCTATGCGTGCGCTCTGCTGTATCTCATCGTCTATCTCATCGAGACCTTGGACGATGTACGCATCCGGATTCGGGCGTCGGAAAGAAATGTCTATACGCTGGACCGATACTTCAGCGCCCGTATCGATGTCGGTCACATACAGATTCGCGATGCGGTAGCCCGAGAGAAGACGGAGTGATTGTACGAGTTCCGGCTCGCCATCGTATTTCCCATTGGCAAATGCCGCGAGGTCGGCAAAGAGCACGTAGCCATTCCTCGCGTCGGATTGCTGGTCGCTCGGGGCGAGGAAGCGCACGCCGTAGGCCGGCGCATATTCCGCCACCTCTGCCTCTCCGAAACGGCGTACGGAGATGCCGTACACTTGCGCCTGTCGCACAGAAAGCGCAACCTCGTATGCGAGGTTTTGCAAAAGTACTGTACCGCCGAAACGACTGTTGTTTGCGAGGATGAGCGAACTGACCAGTACCATCACCCCAACGACCGCGAGCATTTCGATGAGGGTAAAACCGGCTTCGCCGGTTTTACCCGCCCTTCGGCGGGAAATATATTTTTTTATATAAGATTCCATAGAAGCGGTATCTGGATGCCGTACAGATGTGCGAACCATACCAAGAACGTACTCGCGATGAGGAAGGGTCCGAACGGCACCTCGCTTTTCATCGTCAAGCGAGCCGAGGGGAGCGGGATAGCACGTGCTATCGCGCTTCCGAGCGAGCGCAGACGATATGAGGCCATACCGATTATTGTATATGATGCTGCCATTCCCGAACGTACTATTCCCCACCGGAAGAGCGTTGCTCGTATGTACGGGAGCGGCATGAGCACGACGATACTGAGTGCAGCTCCAAGCACGAACGCGAGAAAAATTGCGTAGGGGCCCCAAAGTGGTCCGAGGAGCCAACCGATTCCGAACGCCAGTTTCACATCGCCGAAACCCATCCATCTACCGCGCGATACAAAAAAAAGCGCAAAAAGCGGAAGTGCAGCTATCGGACCCGACGCGAGCCATAGTATTGGCTCCTCAAACCGCTGTGAGGTGGGCGCAATGAGACTGAAAGCACCGGCGAGTCCTGCAAACGCGTAGACCCACGGATCTGGAATGATGGTGTGTCGTATATCGTATGCGGCGATTGCTACCAACGTCGCGACAAGAGCGCAGCCGAGGACAGCGGCGGGCAACGTGATACCAGAATACACAACGAGGAAAAACCCGAGGCCGGTAAGCGATTCCACCGTGGGATATTGGAGTGATATGCGTGCACCACAGCTGCGGCACCGGCCTCTGAGGAGAAGCCATGAAATGACTGGGATGTTGTCGCACCAGTGTATGCGGGCGCCGCAGGTAAGACACGAACTCTCCTCACCCCTTTTGCCGAGTATCGAGCGGCCTGTGCCACGACGCATGACGACGACGTTGAGAAAGCTCCCGATTATGAGGCCGAACACGCCGGCGAGAAGAGACACGAGCATAGGGGCAGTATAGCGCCTGCGAGCACCCCGAAAGCACACAGCCCCGCGTACGCGGGGCTGTGTGTGAAAAAACGGGGACAGAGATGCTATGGCATCACGTCGTAGCAGTATCTGTTTTCATCCGCTGTCGCACAACCTCCTGTGTTGTCCAATCCGCTGTCGATAGTACCGGTGTCCGTCAGGTTGTCATTGTCGCTGTTGAGGGCCGAGTGGTTTGTCTCGAGGTTCGCGCCAAGGTGGAAGCTCGAGCCGCTCGAGACCTGATCGTACGGATATACCGTGCCGTCGGTCGGGTCAAGCGGTACAGCCGCGATGTAGCCATCGGCGACGAGCGTCGAAGTACTGAGGGCCGAGGGGTAGTTGCCTTCCGCATCGTAGTGGAGCTCGAGGGCGAGCTGCAACTGTTTGACGTCGGCGAGGCGCCGCGCGTCGCGTCCTTTTTCTCTCGCGCTGTTGAGGCTCGCGAGCACGACCGAGGAGAGGATGCCGATGATGGCAATCACGACGAGGAGCTCAATCAGCGTAAACCCTCGGAAGGATTTTCCGGCTCCTCGGCTCGAAATAGCGAACATACGTTCACTATTTGCTCGCTCTACGTCGCCAGTGGAGCCGCGCGTTGTTCTAATAGATTTCATCATAATAATTCGCACTTCAATTAGTAATTGGTAAGTAGCAGTTATTGTAGCCTGCTTTCAAGGTACTTGAGCGCCGAATGCACTCCCGTGTGGATAACCACGCGCCGCAAAACGCTTTTGTAGAGCGCTAAAAAGAGGACGCAATGTTGTAAATCGGTATCAAAACCGATGCAAGCAGGACGGCGACACCGAGCGCGAGCGCCACAATCATGATGGGCTCGATGAGGCCCACGAGCGTGTCGACCGCATTATTGACCTCCCGCCGGTAGAAACGGGCCATGGTCTCGAGGATTTGAGCCATATTGCCTGTCTCTTCACCAATTTTAATCATCGCGACGACTATGCCGGGCATTTCCCTGTGTTTGCGGAGCGCCTCGGAGAGCGGGAGGCCTCCTTTGACGTCAGCTGCCGCCTGTCTCAGAACGCGGCTGTAGGTCGCGTCCTCCACGACGTCCGCGCTCACCTCGAGCCCACGCAGCACTTGCACGCCGCTGCGGAGCATTGTCGAGAGGTTGTCCGCAATGCGCGAGAGGAAAATTTTCTGGAACACTCCACCGATTGCGGGGAATTCGAGACGCGAGCGGGAGAACATCTCGCGACCCTTTTCCGTCATGCTGTATCGGAAGAGGAAGTAACCGCCGCCAATGAGCAAGATGAGGATGAGCAGTATGTAATCACGGATGAACTCGCTAATCGCAATCACAAACCGCGTGTAGATAGGTACCGCCTGTCCGGAATCAGCCAACATCACGGCGAGGTTTGGGATAACGAGCGTCATCATGAGCACCATGACGACAAGGAAGGTGGCGATGATGAAGGCGGGGTAGATGAGCGCGTTGCGCGCCTTTTGCGTGATTTCGTAGTTGCGGTCGAGGTGGTCCGCGAGAAAGGAGAATGTCTCATCGAGCTTGCCCGATTCTTCCCCCGCACGCACCATGCTCACGTAAAAACTTGAGAACATTTTCGGATGGCGCGAGAGTGCCGCCGAAATCGTGCTGCCGCTTTGGATATCGTTGGCTATCTGCGTGAGCTTGTCGCCGAGCACCGGCGTACGCGCTTCCGCCGCGAGCAGGCGAAACGCACGGAGTGCGGAGACCTGCGCCTCGAAAAGAGTTGTAATCTGCCGCGAGACCATGACGACATCGGCGTTCGTGACTCGATCAAAGATTGATATCTTCGATTCGAGCACGCCGCCCTTCTCGACTGGCTCAATGCTCGATATCACGAGTCCTCTCCTCTGGAGTGCCGCAATGCCGACATCTATGTTGACCGCATCAATCGTGCCCTGCCGTGTGTTCCCTTCCTGATCGAGCGCTGTATAGGTAAAAACTGCCATAGCTACAGGAGCTTGTCCAAAATATTCGGGTTGAGCGAATATTGATATGCAGTTTCCGCTGTGACCTCACCTCGGTTCACCAATTCCGCCAGCGAGCGGTTCATGTCGATCATGCCTTCGGTCGAACCAGTCTCAATGACTGAAGTTATCTCGTGCGTGCGTTTTTCTCGTATCAAATTGGCGACCGCATTGGTGTTGATGAGGAGCTCGCATGCCGGAATGAGTCCTCCGGATACCCGCGGCACGAGTCGTTGCGAAAAAATACCTGCGAGCGTCGAAGCGAGCTGCAAACGGATTTGATCTTGCTGATCTCCTGGGAATACGTCGATGATACGATCGATGGTCTGCGCCGCATTGTTGGTATGCAACGTAGAGAATACGAGGTGCCCCGTCTCGGCAGCCGTGACCGCGGCGGCGGTCGTGTCCTGCCCGCGCATTTCACCAACGAGGAGGACGTCGATATCCTGACGGAACGCCGAGGTAAGCGCCGTCGCAAAATCTTTTGTGTCGATGCGTACTTCTCTTTGGTCGATAAGAGACTGCTTGGGTTCGAAAATATATTCGATCGGGTCTTCAATCGTGACAATGTGCTCCATGCGCTCGGTGTTGATGAGATCGATGAGAGCTGCGAGCGTCGTTGTCTTGCCTTGGCCGACCGGACCGACGACGAGGAAGAATCCCTGCGAACGCCGCGCGAAGGACGAGAGGACATCCGGAAGGTTGAGTTCCGCGAGGCTTTTGATGACCTTGGGGATGAGCCTGAGCGCTATGGAGACTGCTCCGCGCTCGAAATATGCGTTACCGCGGAAACGCACACCATCCTCGCTCTCGAATGCAAAGTCCATCTCTTGCTCCGAGAGGAAGCGCTTTTCCTGCTCCGGCGTGAGAAGTAGGTGCGCAAAACCGCGCGTGTCTTCCGGCGTGAGCACATCCTCTTTGAGCATTGGCGAGAGTGAGCCCGCGACGCGTACCGTCGGATGCGCGCCGCTCGAAAAATGCAGGTCGGATGCTCCCTCATGCTGCACGACGTTCACGTATTTTTTAAGTGCTGCAACGTAATCAATCGCCATATATATATTATGCACTCTTTTTTGCGCTGATTGTGTCGCGCACAGTCTGAACTACTTCGGAAGGTATCATCGTCGCCTTGACGATGAATTTGTCTGCGCCGAGCTCCGTGGCCTTCGCCTTCTCGGGATCCGAACTTTGATTGGTGAGTGCGATTTTGATGGCGTGCTCCGCGAGCCGCTCCTTACGCAGGGTCTGGAGGAATGCGAATCCATCCTCACCCGGCATCACCAAGTCGAAAAGGATCACGTCGGGCACGAATCCTTGACGGAGCACGTTCAGTGCATCGTGCGTCGAGAAACACGTCTGAACGACGAAACCCTCCCTCCCGAATTTCATGCCATACATGTCGAGCAAGAATTTGTCGTCATCGAGCAGGAGAACTGAGTGCTGTGTTGATTCGGGGTTCATATATCGCGTTTTTCCTTTTCAACTGGTTCCGGTTCCGTTGCTGTCTCTTCCGCAAACATCATGCCGCTGAGCGTGTTGACTTCGGAGAACGGAATCTGTTTGTTGAACGCTTTCATGATAGCATCTTCGCGCATCGTATACATGCCACCTGCACGCGTTGTTGCCCAGAGTTTCGATTCGACCGGATTTTCTAGGACGATACGCTCCAAATCGTTCGACATCTCAAGTACTTCGAAGACCGCCATACGGCCCCGCATGCCTGTCGGGCAGGTCGGCGTGCGTACCGCTTCGTATACCTGCTGCGGGATATCAAATCGGTGTTGCGCCGGAAGTGAGGCGAGTTGCTGTTCGATGCCGGCTCGAACGCTGGGGGTCAAATCGACAGGCTGTTCGGCGCCTTCACAGAAACGGCGCACCAAGCGCTGTGCGACCGACGCGATGAGCACTGGTGGAATGAGGTACGGCTCGACGCCCATATCAATAAGCCGAGGAATGGTGCCGACAGCGTCGTTGGTGTGAATGGTGGAGAGCACGAGGTGGCCCGTGAGCGCAGCCTGAATTGCAAGTTTTGCAGTCTCGCCGTCACGTATTTCTCCTACCATGATGATGTCCGGATCTTGGCGAAGGGTCGTGCGGAGCCCGTTGGCAAAGGTGTACCCAATCTCGGGATGGACTTGGGACTGGCTCACACCGTCGATGAAATATTCTATGGGGTCCTCGAGCGAGAGCACGTTGCGATGCTCGCGGTCGAACTCCGAGAGAATAGAGTAGAGCGTCGTCGATTTACCGCTGCCGGTCGGGCCCGAGATGAGGATGAG
>DATECE010000006.1:0-16500 GCA_036516595.1 Minisyncoccota bacterium
GCCGGACGCGCGTGAAGCGGGTCCGGCCATAAATGTTCTCAGTCGAGTTTGGGATCTCTTTCAAACCGGATTCCCACCCTGAGGCGCAAAAACCGCTCGAAGCGTTCCTGCCGTGCGGCAGAAGAGCTTGGTCCAGCAGTCTCTGCGGTGCGTTGCGCGCGGGCGATTTCATCGCCGATGAGCTTTGCCTGCCATTTCGCGGCTCCGAAGCGCCCTTCGCGAATGTCTCGTCGGGCGATGAGGTATTGCGCCCATGCGATTGCCTGCGTCGCGAGAATCAGTCCGCCGCCGTAGAGCGACATGCTCATCCATGCAGCACCCTGATGCCACGCGTACGCGAAAAAAAGCACACTGACCACAACACCGAACCTGAACAGTCGGATAGCCTCTTTCCACTCCTTGGCAAGGGCAATCTGTTCGGCCCGCGCGAAGATTTCGTCCGGAGTGCCGTCTAAGCTAAGTTTGAGCATGAAAGCCCCCGTTGGTTTGCTGGGACCAATCTATAGTCTCACCGAGCCTTTGTCCACTCACACAAAAGTGAGCGGCCGGACGCGCGTGAAGCGGGTCCGGCCGTGTGTGCGCCTATTCTTGAGGTTCACCCGCCCTTCGACGGAGCATTGCGGTGAGCGGTTCGTCCGGTGACAGCGTGAGACCCATGCAGAAACCGGTCCAGATTGCCGCTCCAGCGGCCCCTGCGAGGGTGTCTTTGGGTTCTTCCTGTGCCCGTACCAGCAGCTTGCGCGCGAAAATGCGCTGCAGCGGAACAAAATTGCGGTGCCCGCCGAATGGATTGACCCTCCGATACGGGCCCTTTTTTGGTTTGTTGCTGATGGTCAGCGCCGCACTCCACTCGCGGGCCGAGTCCTTCATGTCCTCGATCATCGTCGTTACCTCGTGTCGTCGGGTTGATACCGCGGCAACAGTATCGTCTCGCTCAGCGTTTGTCTATGGATACAAAAGTGAGCGGCCGCCCCCCAAGGAGGACGGCCGCAATGATGCTGCGCGGTGGCGTGCTACGCCCGCCGAATCGGGTCGGGCGGGAAGCTGTACTGCCGCGACCGAGAGCGCTCGATGGCTCCTTTGATGAGCCATCGTTCGTACGGCGACTCGCCGAAGCGGCCCCGCAGGAGTCGGATTTCAGCTCGTATATAGAAGAACCACTCCGCGATGAGGACGCCGGTGATGAAGAGCCCGATGTAGGTCCAGAAGGGAATCCAATCCTTGTGTTCGCCGAGCATCATCATCGACGTGTAGATGCCAAACGTGGTGTAGAAGAATTTGGTCATACCCCACTTTCGCTCAAAGATGTCCTCGATTGCGGCGGCTCCGAAGCGGTTGGTCTCGTCACGCATTCTGACTATCGTCATGACTTACCCTCCCACCTTACTTCGGCGAAGATTTGTCGATGTAGTGAATGGCCGCAAGGACCACGACTGCAAAGAGCCCCTTCAGGCCCCATGCGACAAAGGTGTAGCCGTTGGCGAGCGCAATATTGACGCCGCTCCCGACGATACCGGATGGCCCGAGCAACAGCAGGCCGTGTTTCAATACCTGCATTGTCATTTCTCCCCAATGAAAGCTCCAATCATGCTATATGCCGGCAGCCTCTTTGTCCAAGGACTCGCTTTGTTCAAGTACTTTGTGTGGGGGTATACTCGCATTATGGCCAAAGCTCTTCTAAAGCGCTCCGAAGCGCGAGAGCGGGATTCTCACATCAGCACCACTGCCAAACATGCCTCCGGATTGCCCATCAAATACTGGAGCCACTCGTCGCTCATGGCGTTCCTCCGCAATCCGCTCGCGTGGTACAAACGCTACGTCGAAAAGATATATGACACACCCGCGAACCCATCGTCCGTCGTTGGTCGTGCCGCGCATACGGCGTTGCAACACTTTTATTCTGGAATAGGCAAGGAGGGAGCGCTTGAGCTCGGATTGGAATACATCCGCGGCGTACCGGACTTCGATATCAATTTCGGTAAAGCAAAGTCGCGGCTCGCCAAGAAGAAGCGTCGCGAGCATATGGAGCATGAGTATCTGCAGGCTCTCTCTTTCTACCTCGCGCGACCGCCCAAACACAAGGTCCTCGGCGTGGAGGTGAGCGCTATGGCTGATGTCGCGGGACTGCCGCTCCCGATAAAAGCGATATCGGACCTCGTCGTCGAATCGCGCGTGGAAAAAGGAGCGCTCGATATCGTCGACCACAAATTTGTAGATTCCTTCAGCAAAGAGCGGGGCGGCAAGACGCTCTTCATCATGCAATCGCTCTTCAACTACTACACAATCTCACAACTCTACGGCAAGCCGGTGAGGCGCTTCCTCGTATATGAATGCAAAAAATCGCGCAATGCCGACGGCTCCGCACAGCTGCGCAAATACGCCATCGACTACCGCACGTGTGAGGAAGAGTTTGCCGTCTTCCATCGGCTTATCAACGACGCGACGGCGGAAATATCGCGCCCTCGCCTCTACCTACCAAATCCGTCGGACATGTTTGAGGGGGAGAACAGTTTCGACATCTATCGCCTTGGCCTCGTCGACTAAGAGTGTCGGCAGAAAGTAATTCGATTGCGCTGTGCCGCGTTTTCTGTACCATGGCGCCAGCGTCAAAGAGGGAGGACATCCACCATGGATACTGAAGAGAAAGGGCGCCCTGCGCCGGTCCCACGCGTTTCACTTTTCCAGCGCGGACTCGTGCTTCCGTTTCGGCTCCGGCGGCGTCTACACAAGGCGTCCATGCTGCTGCTCATCGCCGCATCACTCGCTGTCATCAGGATTGGCATGCACATCCTGACCGACATCGCACCGCGCGCCGATCCCACCGAAGAGGCGTACATGAGCCTCGTGGAGGCCGGAGCGATATTCTTCGCGTTTGGCGTCGCTACGATCTTTTTCGCATTGCCTGCGTCCGTACGATGGCTGAAGCGCAATCGGATGCACGAGCAGCGAGCTCGGTTTTTACCGCGACGATGAAACAAGACGGCCTGTCCCGAGGGACAGGCCGTGTCTTTTCAAGGCATGTCTGCACAAGGTATACTTTTTGAATGTGCGAACGTGGTGTTTGCACAATGGATGGGAGGTCGCCCATGAGGCGCTCACAAGTTCTTACAGTTTTCGTCGCCCTCGCCGCTGGTCTGCTCGTGGCTTCCTCAGCCTACGCGCAGTCCGTCAGGGACAACGTTTCAAGATTTCCTGGCTACAATACCATTACGCGCAACGTGGAAGTCTGTCACGGAGCGCGCGTGCCGCGCACCGAGCCTGAGCTCGTGACCGCGCTCACCAGTTGCAAGGGCGAAATCGGCTGTCTCACTGCTGCCGTTCGCATTCGCGACCAGGTGCGCGACCGACAAATCGAACAGCAGGTGATGTTGAAGGTCGGCGAAGTCCTTCTCGCGGGGCTACGCGAAACTCTGCGTTCGCTTGGCAAAGAGGCGGAGGACGGCAATATCGTGGTGAAAGACACGAACGCCTTCAACGAGGCGATTGCGAACGCGGGCTCGCTTGGCGACAACTACAAGAAGGCCTTCGGCGCGATGACGCGCTGATTGCAAAAAGCACGCGGCGTTCCCGCAGCTTCGAGCTCCCGTTCGCGGGAGCTCCATTTTTTTATCAACTGTACGCTGTCCCCTGCAGGGAGTTGTTCGTAGAGCGATGATGCTGTTTGATTGAAGGAGACGTCCCAGTGGGGACAATGTGGAGTGCAAGACATGAAGCGCATTACAATCGCGGCGTGCGTGCTCGCGTTTGCGAGTGCGCCGGCGTTTTGCGAACCGAGCATGAGGGAGCGGCTCGTCGAGCAGTATCGGAGCATCGCGTACCTCTCGACACAAGAGCTTGAGCGCTGCTCGCAGGTGCTGAGTGAGTCTCTGTCGCAAAATGGTGCGGACGATTCGCTCTCGACAGGAGCGGTCATCCTCGCCAATGAAGCGATGAAGAAGAGCCGGTGCCTCGACAAGTGGTCGACCCTCGTCGACGATAGAGGCCCCGACACGGATGCGACACGAGTCTATGCGGAGGTGGTCGAAGACCGACTGTTCATCCGCTTCAATCGGTTTGTCGATGCGGAGCGCCTTATACACTCCGCGATTCGCCAGATTGACAGCACGCACCTCGCCAAGGTCAAGCGCATCGCGCTCGACCTGCGGGGGAATGTGGGCGGCAGCGTCGACGATCTCGCCGGAGTGCTCGATAGGTTCTTCGCATCACGCGCAGGCATCGAGTATCTTCGGATACGTGCCACCGACTATCCGGATAAGCACGTGACATCGCAAAGAGGTGACTTCGCCGACCTTCCGGTCGATATTCTTGCAGACGAGATGACTGCGTCGGCGGCGGAGTGGATGATTGCAGAGCTTCACGGTTGGTACCCCGAGCGCACGCGCGTACTCGGACGCCAAACCAACGGCAAGGCAGTAATCCAGTGCCGTCGTCCGGGAGTCCTTACAATCAAGGTGACGTGCGGCCGGTGGGACACGGACGAGCGTCCCGTCCAAGGCATCGGCATCGTGCCTGACGCGAAGCTCGACTTCACCCGCTGTGGCGACGACAATCGGTGCTTGCACAGCATGCTGAACTGACTGAAGGGTTGAGCATGTCCACGATAACGAACGCGGCCCACCGGCCGCGTTCTCTGTTTCATACGGAAAGTAGAGAGGTCGGCCCTCTACGTAATTAACGACTGCGCACCTTGAGCTTTGTCTGACGCTTCTTGTTTATTTTCGGCAGGCGAATCATGAGGATGCCGTGCTTTTCGCTCGCTTCCGCAAGGTCGACATCGACTTCTTCGGGGAGGAGTATCGTGCGTGCAAAAGAGCCCCAGTAGAGTTCCCGCTGAAAATACTGATCGTCCTCTACCTCGCGCTCATCGTGTCGCTCTCCGGAAATCGTGAGCATCTCACGGGAGAGGGAGAGGTCGATGGATTGCGGCTGGACGCCCGCGACGAGCGCCTTGACCACGATGGCATCAGGAGTCTGGTATACATCCACGGCAAGCTCCCCGCCTGCCTCTTCCGAGCCGCCTTCCCAATCTTCGCCTTTCGGCGTAATGCGCGCATGGCGCTCTGCGCCCTCGCCTTCAAATTTGGCGCGCTCACCCCCCGGCTCCATGAAAAAGTCGTCGTACTCCTCGTCGGCGCTGCCAGTCAGCTTGGAAAAAAATGAAGGTTTTTTCATAGATTTTATTAAAGACTAACACGATTTTAGAAAATCATGACCCTGTTAAATCCGCTGGAAGCGGGGCGTCCCAATGGGACGCATTTAACAGGGTTAGGAATAGATAATTCGGCACGCTCATAACCTCTTCCTAATCCTTTTGACGAATTCGAGCACAGCGAGAAGCGCGATGAGACCCAGCCAGACAAAGGCAAAGGTGCGGAGCAGATTGTCGTCCGCCGTATTCAGTATAAAAAAATTGAAGAGCGCATGCAAAGCCGAAGCGAGGATAACTCCGATGAATGCAAAGAGCCGCCGTACACGCGCCGATTTGTAGAATACGAGAGCAATCATGACGCCGATGACCGCGGAGGAGAGCACGTGCAGAAGCGTGGCTCCGACAAAGCGTAAGTTGCCAGTCATGACCGTGCTCATGAGGGTATCGCCCGCAAGCGGGGAGAGCAGGAAGAGCGTGTTTTCGACGGCCGCAAAGCCCAGCGCGACCGTGACCATGTAGATGACCGGATCGATGGGCTCGTCGTCTTCATAGCGCCACAAGACCGTGATACGGGCGGCGATGTACTTGCACACTTCTTCGATGATTGACCACAATGCAAAGATGAGGGTCGTCGCCGCTCCCGCACTGAGCACGATGTACGTGCCGTCACTTACGAGCGCTGAGAGAGCATTTTCGATAGGAATGACGATGGCAACCGTGACCATGCCGGCAAAAAAGGCGAGCGCGATGAGCCGCCGCGGCTCAGGGTGGACGCTGTCCTCTCGCAGCCAAAACCACAACCATGCGAGAGCGGGCAAGAGTCCGCCTGCCATCGCTGCCGCTACACCCGCGAATTCGTTCATCGCACTATTATACGGTGTTTTTTTAGCCTGCCCTTCGTAGCTTTAGCGAAGTAGGGGCCACTTCGCAACCATTAGGAGATCGCTTTATATGTGTCTAGAAACGCTCATCATCCGGCGTGCCGCGATGCGGCCTTGCCTTGCCTGTTCGGTTATAGCCAGAATTCCTATCTCCTGACTGAACCGATCCGTATATCTCGGACGGACCTGAAACATTATTCGATTTTCTTTTATGTGGTCCTAATTTGCGATAAGCGCGTATCACAGGATTCATGTAAGCATCAAGTCCCTGCAAGCCGAAACGTTCTATCATTTGATATTCAAAGCCTCTGAAGTATGCGGCTTTCGCACAATCCACAAGACTTTGCAGAAGATCTCTATCTTCTTGAGTCATGGTACTCGCTTCGTAATGCTGGATAAGCGGGTCAATCGCTGCCCAAGCGCGCTGCATATTTATCTCCTGATCAAGATACTCTGCTTGTTGCTTGTACGCCTCTCCGAGCTCGGGGATATTTTGCTTCTTAGCGCTCTCAGAAAAGGACGCGACGACCACGCGCTTTGACTCAGTGAAAGGCATTCCTTTGCGTACCTGTTCAAACAGGTCTCGTATGGCGCGAGCCCTAATCGCATAACCGAAATAGCGCACGGCCTCGAGCCGGTGTCTCTTTCTGTCGTATTCGGTCTCCGCGTACTCGATCTTGTTGAGCTGCTCGTAAGCACGGCTGTAATATTGCTCCTCTTGATGCTCGCTAATATTTGGCCGTTCGATAGCTGCTCTCATTTCCTTTATGCCCTGCAGTACCGCTTCCTCAGCCTGCTTGTCATACTCTGTCTTTTCTCTACCGGAAGCGATCTGTTTCTGCACATCTTGTACCGTTTTAGCCACGTTTTCGGAACGCGCGCGTTTCTGTAGGAAGCGCTCAAATGCTTCGCGCGTCATCCCGGCTCCATCAGCTAGAGCCGCAATTTGCTTGCCTGAATACTCATTCAAAATTTGAGCCGCGGAAGTGTCTTGTGGCAGCTCGGGTTCCTTTTCGCTTCTTTTTTCAATAGACTCCATGAGCAAAGTATATCAAGACAGATTTTACTGTGGCCATTTCGCGACCATGAGCAGGTCATGTTCCTTGCGCGGCAGTTCCTGCCAAATGGTCTCGGTGACGAATGGCATAAAGGGGTGAAGGAGCTTGAGCGAGATGATGAGCACTTCATAGAGCGCAGCGGCGCGACTCGCCTTTGCCTCCGGCTCACCGCTTTTGAGAATGACCTTCGATTCCTCTATGATTTCAGCCGCAAAACGGTCCCACACGAAATGGTAGAGCTTCTCTGCGGCTATGTACATGCGGTATGCTTCGATATCTTTGGTGACTTCGGACGCGACCGCCTGTGCCTCATCGACGAGCGCCTCGTCGATGGGAAGAAGTGACGCATCCACAGGCTCGTTCTCGAGCACGAAGCGGGCGATGTTCCACAGCTTGTTGGCAAACTTCTTGTACGCGCCGATTTTGCGCGGGTCGAGGTTGAGGTCGGTCCCAGCCGTATTGCCCACCACGAGCCCCATGCGGAGTGCGTCGGTGCCGTATTCATTCGAGACGTCGAGCGGGGAGATGACGTTGCCTTTCGACTTGCTCATCTTCTGCCCCTTGGCATCGCGAACGAGACCGTGGAGATATACGTTTTTGAAGGGCACCTCGCCGGTCACGTAGAGTCCGAGCATTATCATTCTCGCCACCCAAAAAAAGAGAATGTCCGCACCAGTCTCCATCACCGTTGTCGGATAGAAGGCTTTGAAATCTTCGCCGTCGGGATATCCGAGCGTGATGAAAGGCCACTGACCGGAAGAGAACCACGTATCGAATGTGTCGGGGTCTTTGTGCAACGTGCCACCGCATGAGGGGCACAGAGACACACTATCGTCGATATCGACGAGCCCACTCTTGCATGAGTCGCAAAGCTTGGCGGGGATGGGGATTCCCCATACGATTTGGCGCGAAATGTTCCAGTCCTCGATATTACGCAGCCAATGGAGAGCGATTTTTTTGTGCTGCTCGGTGAGGATGCGCACGCGGTCTTCTTCAATCGCCTTGATTGCCGGCTCCGCGAGCGGCTGCATTTTGATGAACCATTGATCACGAACTTGCGGCTCGATAAGGCCGTTACACTTATAACAGAGCTGGACTGCGTGCGTGTATTTCTCGTCGACTTTGACGAGCAGCCCTTTTTCTTTCAGTTTGTCGACTATCTTCGGCCGCGCTTCGAGAATCTTTTGTCCCGCGAATTCGCCGGCTATCGGGAGGAGTTTGCCCCTATCGTCGATGACTTGCTCGAGCGGCAAGCCGTGACGCTGGGCAATATCGAAGTCGGTCTTATCGTGCCACGGGGTGATGGTCATGACGCCGGTGCCGGTCTCCATGTCGACTGCCTCATCCTTGATGACGGTCGCCGTGATGGGTCCGTTTATCCATTCAAGTTCGAGCTCCTGCCCATGTGTGTAGGCGGCATAGCGCTCATCGGCCGGATGCATGACGACGTATTTATCGCCAAATTTCGTCTCCGGTCGCGAGGTACTGATGACGAAGGGCCCGTACTGGAAGTACCAGTACGGCTCCGTGCGCTCTACGTACTCGGTCTCGAGGTTCGAGAGCGATGTCTGGTGCTTGGGGCACCAATTGACGATACGTGCGCCGCGATAGAGGAGACCGTCGTCGGAGAGTTTTTTGAACGTCGCGTAGACTGTCTTCACCACACGCTCGTCGAGCGTGAAAATCTCGCGCGACCAGTCGCACGAAGCGCCAAGCTGGCGCAGCTGGCCTTCCATGAATGTTTTATTCTCGACCGTAAACGCGAGAATCTCTTTGTAAAGGTCCTCAGGCTTCATCCCGAAGCGCGAGCGCCCTTCTTTTTCGAGTTTCTTCTCGTAGACGACCTGTGTCTCGAATCCCGCGTGATCGGCGCCGGGGAGCCAGAGCGCCTTCTTCCCTCGCATGCGTGCAAAACGGGTCAGTATGTCCTGTATCGTAACAAAAAGCGCATGGCCCGCGTGGAGCGAGCCGTTGGCGTTCGGCGGCGGCATGATAATGGTAAAAGGCTCCGTCCGCTCTCCTTCGAGCTTGTCGGGATTGAAGTAGCCGCTCTCTTGCCACTTCTGGTACATCGCAGGCTCTTTCGCCGCGGGATCATAGGGCTTGAGAAATATTTCAGGCGCTTTGAATGGCTCCATTCACGGTATCGTAGCAGGATTATGCCGTATGTTCGAGGCGAAGGTTTCCGATGGCGCGGAGGCTCCCCAGTGCCGCATACTCCTTACGAGCCGCGTGGAAGTAGCCGGCAAGCGCTATCATGAGCGCGTTGTCGGTCGCAAGCTCTGGCGTGGGGACGAGGAGCGTGCAGCCCACTCTCTCGAGGCGCTCGGCGAGAGCTCTCCTTATATACGTATTTGCCGAGACGCCGCCACCGACGAGAAGGGTAGCGACGCCATACTCTTCCACCGCTCGAAGGCTCTTTGTGATAAGTACGTCGGCGACGCATTCTTCGAATTCTCTCGCGACCTGCATCACGAATTCTTCTGTCAGCTCGCCATGTGCCTCGACGAGCTTGCGCACTTCGGTTTTGAGACCAGAGAATGAGAAATCATAGTCACCCGAGTGCAGCATCGGCCGCGTAAACTTGAAATCGGCGGCGACACCCCTCTCTCGCGCCTCCGCAGCGAGGCGGCTTATCTCCGGCCCGCCCGGGTACGTTCGTCCGAGGAGTCGCGCGACTTTGTCGAACGCTTCGCCCGCTGCGTCGTCCCGAGTCTCGCCGATTCGCTCATACTCACCGAATTTCTGAGAGAGCACGAGCTCGGTGTGACCGCCGGAAATGAGAAGAGCGAGGAGCGGAAACTCAACATTCAACATGTGGCCGGATGATTCTGTCTCGAACTCAACCATTGGCATGATGACGTGACCCTCCATATGATTGACCGCGACGAGCGGCACACTCCACGCGAGCGAGAGGGCGCGCGCGAAATTGATGCCGACCCACAATGCCGGCTCAAGCCCCGGCCCATGCGTGACCGCGATGCAGTCGATATCGGGTTTTCCGTATGCCGAGAAAAATTCTTTCAGTCGCAGAAGCAGCTCAGGTTCCCGTAGGAGCGCAGATTCATTGATATGATATATCATATCAGCCGCCTTCAGCTCGGAGGATTCTTTCAGTACGGTCTCGAGCAAGGGGACGAGCGCCTTTGCATGCTCGCGCTTGGCGACATTGGGGAATACGCCTCCGTACTGCGCGTGGAGCGCGGCCTGACTCGCGAGCGCGTTGCCTCGCACCGTGAATTTGAATGCATGCTCGGGCGGACCTCCGAAATCACCCTCGGCTTCGAGGAGGCACACCGCGGATTCGTCGCAGCTCGTTTCGATAGCAAGTACGCGCATGGAGAGAGGTATAGCATGTGCCGCGCACGCGGCAAGCGCGGCGCCGTTTGGTAGGATAGTGGGATGGATTGGCCCAGCCTTCTCTATGTGGTTTCGCTCACGGTTGCGCTCTTTCTCGGCGGCACACCCATGCTTGCAGGCGCTATCTACTTCGCGGTGTCCGGTTCGCTCGACATCAGGCTGCTCTTTGCCCTCTCGCTCATGACGACTGTGGTGTGGGACATTGTGTGGTACCTCATCGGACATCGCGCGGTCTCGATACAGCGTATGAAGGAATGGCGTATCTATAAGCGCAACGCGTCGCTCTACGACAAAGTCCTCGCCCTGTACGGTCGGCATCAATACTTCCTCCTCTTCGTATCCCGATTCGCATACGGCACCAATAGCGTGTGCTCGGTCGTGAGCGGAGCATCGCGCATGTCGCTACCGCCTTTCATTGCCATCAACGCTGTGAGCCTGAGCATTTTCTTCGGGATACTCGCCGCGCTTTCATCTGCGGTTCATACCAGCGCAGACAAGCTTGAGTTTCCGTTTTCACTTTCAGTCATGCTCACCGTCCTCGTCGCAGTAATCATCGGCGCAAGGTGGGGCGGCCGGAAATTATTTGATAGGTACGTACTCTCATGAGGAAACCTGTTTTCAGCGTCGTCATACCGGCCGCCAATGAAGAGCGTTTCGTGGGCGCGGCCATCGCCTCAGTCCGCACGCAGGGCGTGCCAGCGGAAATCATTGTCGTGGTGAACGGCTCTTCTGATGCGACTGCGGGCGTGGCCAAAGCAGCCGGTGCACAGGTACTCGAATATGAGGAATTGCTCGGCTCAAGCCGCGCGCGCAACATGGGTGCACAGGCGGCAGCGGGGGACACGCTCCTCTTTCTCGATGCCGACAGCGTTATGGGCGAGGGCCTCCTCGGCGCGCTCACACAAGCAGTAAAGAGCGCGGAAGTCGGCACCGTTGTGGGCAAGCCCGACAATACCAAGCTCCGCTACCGCATATTTTTTGCTTGGAAGAATTTTCTCCATCGCGCGGGACTCTTCCGCGGCGTGATGGGCGGTGTACTTTTTTTCGACGCACGATTGTTTAAATCGATTGGAGGTTTCGACGAAGAACTGTCCGTCAACGAACTCTCCGATATCATCGAGCGCGCACTCGCCGCCGGCGGGCGGTATACATACGTGCGGGAAGCGTCCGCCACCACCTCGATGCGACGATTCGAGCGGCAGGGTTTTGTGCGACCGCTCCTTTTTTGGGCCGTCGTCCAACTCACCGGCGGCTCGGAGATAGGGCGTGCGTATGCCGCGTCACACGAAGAGTTGTATGTGTCACCGCACCAGCTCGGTCACGAGCTTGGGCGCGCGCTTTTGAGCATTCGGGCGCAACTCGCGCTTATGTGTGCGGGGCTCTTCGCAGCAGCGACAGGCGCTGTCGCGATGTTTGCGGCATACCATGGACCCGTGCAATTCATTCGAGACCTCTTTCACGAGCGGCTGATGACGGACCCAAGCACGCCGTTCATCGATTTCCTGCTCACGACCGTTTCTTCACTCGGTGTTGGAGTGCTCGCGCTCGTCGGTCTCGCGCTTCTCGTCGGTGGTGGTGTACTTGCGACGCGTATGGTGCGCGACATCCGCGTGCTCCTTTCGGAACGTCCGGCATTCGTGGAACGCGAGTAATTGGTGCGCGGTAAGGGATTCGAACCCCTGGCCTTCCCCACGTCAAGGGGACGCTCTACCAACTGAGCTAACCGCGCATGTTGGAACGGCGTTAGTGTAGCAAAAAAACGTCCCAATACCAGCGCTTGCTACAATCACTGGATGCAATCTATCGGACTCGAGGATATCGCAATCTCGGCTGGGCGCGCGGCGGGCATTCTGCGCGCGGGAGGAGTCGTCTTATACCCGACAGATACTATTTACGGCCTCGGTGCCGACGCTCTCTCCGATGAGGCAGTTGATATGATATATCATATCAAACAACGCGATGAGAAAAAACCGATACACGCCATCGTCGCATCACTCGAAATGGCCGCGGAGTACGGGGACATAGATCCACTCGTGCATCTCACGGTGCAAAACCTGCCGAAGGGGAAGGTCACGTGTATCGTGAAAAAGAAGTCAGGACTCGATACCGGTATATGCCGCGACAGCACATCATTCGGCTTCCGTATTCCTGACCACGCATTGTGTCAGGCGCTCCTCTCTGCTTTCGGCAAACCAATCACCGCGACGAGTGCCAATATCGCCGGTAAACCGCCCCACAATGACGTCGCATCCATCTTCGCGCAACTCGGAGCGCGCGCGGAAGATATCGACCTCGTCATCGATTCGGGCGTCTCGCTAGCACCCAATCTCATGCCGAACGCGTCTACGGTCGTCGATTTCACGGGCGCGCGGCCCGTCATCCTCCGCGAAGGCGCAGTGCCCGCAGCAGACATCTGGGACGCGCTCAAACAGGAATACTGATGAACCTTTGAGGCGTAGCACAACCTATATACACAGGTACCTTGATGCCCCCATCTCACGGGGTACACTGGTACAAAGATTAGTCATTTACATACATGGATATGAGCAGCAATACTACAAATTGGGTCATTATCGGCGCGGTCGCAATCGTCCTCGTTCTCGGCGGCGTCTGGCTCATGCAGCGTTCGACGGACGAAAGCATCGACACGGGCACGCCGACGACCGGCACCAACACCGGTGGAAACGGCACGACCCCGACGACTACCGGCACAGGTACCACGCCGATTACGACGGGCGCCAAGGGCGAAAAAATTACCGTCGATAATCAAGCGGCCGGCATCTCGGTCCGCATCGCTTCTATGAATCTCACGCGTGAGACATGGGTGGCTGTGCGCGATGAGCGCAGCATCTTGGGCGCCGGACGATTTGCAGCCGGCACAGCTTCGGGCTCTGTCGAGCTTCTACGCGGCACTGAGGCAGGCAAATCGTACTCGGTCGTCGTCTATATCGACAACGGCAATCGCGCGTTCGATCTCACGGGCGATGAGCTCGTGACAGGCGTGAGCGATACCTTTATGGCGACAGCGGCGGCAACATCGACGCAATAGGGGATTGGGAGGCATATATGCACGCTCCGGCTACGTGTATTGGCCGGAGCGTGTTTCGTTGTACACAGGGAGAGAGTCTCTACTTGATTATCCTTGTAGGTGTGATATAATAAACAGAGTGTTTGTTGCGTATCTGTAAGCGTGTTGCGTATGCGTATCGCCTCCACAAAGGGGATACAGCTATGGCAGACATCAAGCTGCTCGCCCGCAGGGCAAAGGAGAAGTTGGACTCGAGGAACGCGCTCAATGAGGCCGACGCGATAAGCAAGGCCATCAAAGGCGCGGGCATCAACCATCCCGCAGATCATCGGCGACTTATGAGCCAAGTCGGTCGGCAGTTCGCTCGAGACAAAGCCGACGCGACGCGTGCGGCTCACAGGAGGGCCTCGTGAATATCGACAGAGACGACGCCGCACTCGTCGAGGCTTTCTTCCGAAGTCTCGAGTGGGCAACGGCGCGCGAAGAAGAAGCGTTCAAGAAGAAGCGCGGGCTCAAAAACGTCATTCGTCGCTATCTGCGCAAGGAGTTCCGAGTGCCAGATAGTGACCCGACCCCTCTCGAAATAGAGTTGGCAACGGGAAGAGTCGAGTTCGCGATTCGGTCCAACTGGGCCCGCAAAGCGGCACGCACAAGAAAACGCAAAAAAGAACTACGAAAGAGGTTGCTCATCAAAAAGGCGGAGAGGGCATTTGGAAAGTACAGGGCCGCACGGTGGCTCGAGCGCGCCCCTCCTCTCTTTAGTAACCTCCCGCTTCAACAGAAGCAATCGCGTGGGCAGTCGTCATGACGCCCACGCGGTTCTGTTTTTTATAAAAAGCGTGCGCGCACCAAAATAATATACAACTGCTGTGCTAAAAAAGTGAGAGGCCCACCTCCTCGCGGATGTGGGCCCCAGTCTCGTGTTCAGGCGAGGTGCTGATGGTGCGGACAGAAATCGGAATTGTCCATTCGCGCATATTCGCAGGGCCTCGAGTCCACCTTGGGAGCCTTGCACCGAGTGAACTCCGAGGCTGCAAGGCGCGGGGGCCTCGCCTGAGATGCCGCAGCAGGAGTCGTGACCGTTTGCACGGGCGGTTTTGCGACCACAGCTGTCGGTGCGACGGTCTCCGGCACTTCCTCGTTCAGCGGAACTTCAGGCGTCTCGCTTTCCGGCTCGGGCAGTTCGGCGGGCGGTTTTGGCGCTTTCGCCTTTCGCTCCCGTTTCTCGCCGGCAGGCTTTGCCTTTGGTCCCCGCGAATTCGAATGCGTCGAGGGGATGTGCTTGTCTCGGCAGATACCTGCCACCATACCCCTTGTCGTTCCGAGGTCGTCGGCGACGCTCGAATAGCTGCCTCCGTCCGCCATGAGCGCGCGGACGACGTCGGCAAGCTCGTCGCGTGTAAGCTTCTGGTATTTCCTTTTCATCGGCGTTCCCTATGAGAGTGGGGGTACGCAGACGCAACAAAAGCAACCAATACAAATGCACTTCACTCGCTGTCGCCACGATGCCATAAAAGATAGGGAAGTCAATCTAATGCGTCGTTTTTCCATTCGTGCGTCAAATCTCTTTCGTCACGTGCGACGATACACGAATAGATATGCACACGAGCGAATGGGTATTGGCCGAAACCCAGTTACACTGCACCTATGCCTCCATCTCAAGACCCGATGAACTCGGTCCCCGCGCAAGCGGCGCCCGTGGCGCCCCCGTCTCCGATAGCTGAGAAATCTTCGAGTCCGCAGCGGACGTGGATGCTGCTCGCTGGCATTGCCGCAATCGTCGTCATCGGCGCCGCAATCTACTGGTTCGCTCCACAAAAAGAGAGCGCAAGCGTGGTGCCAAAGAAAATCGGTATCGCCAACTTCGTGCAAGGTTCGTCGTCAGTCACGGGCCTCAAGAAAGGGCTCGCTGAGCTCGGATACTCGGACGTCGAATTCTTCGGCGGGGAGGTCATACCGAATCCTAAAATGATTGAAGAAATCAAAGCAATCTACCGCAAGGCCATCGAGGAGAATGATGTCGATCTTCTTTTTGCGGATCACGAACATCAGGCGCTCGCAGCGGTGGAAATCACCCGTGAAATGGGCGTAGATGTACCCATCGTGTTCATTTCTCGATTCCATGACCCTGTCAGCTATGGCATCGTCGAATCCTTCAAGTCTTCCGGCAACAATGCGACCGGCATCACCCAAAATCTCACCGAAGTCGCATCCCGCATCTATAACTTTTTGCGGGAAATCAACCCCTCACTCAAGAAAGTCAGTGTATTCGGTGGAGGCTTCCTCATCCCCGGTGTCGCGGATGATGACTATTTCGAAGCGATGAAAGAGGAGGCCGACCGGCTCGGTATCGAGCTGATTGAGTACCGATCGTCGGTGCCTCCGCCGCAGGCAGAAGCGGAATTTAACCGCGTGGCGGATACTATCAAGAAGGGTGATGTCGACGGCATCTTCCACTTACCCGGCCACTTCTATGAGTCGCAACAAGTTGCCGAATACCAACTCGCCAAGCGTCTCGGGATACCGATGCACGCACCCTACGAGGACCTTGGGAGCGAAGGCGTCGAAGGGGGCGGCCATTTCGCCTACACGGCCAACTTCGCGCATGCGGGTGAGCAGGCGGCCCGCATGGTGGACAGAATCTTCCGCGGAATCAAGCCATCAGATATTCCGCTTGAATACGGCGAACAAAACCTTCTCGTACTTGAGAAAGGGCGTGCAGATGAGACGGGCATCAAGTTTTCGGAATCAATGATCTTCCTCGCCGACGAGGTCAGAGAATAGTCTCAGAGCGCCATGAGCGCGACGCCAGAAAGGGCAACGACTATGCCAAACACTTTGAGCGCAGTAAGCTGCGCGCCGAGAAACACGATGGAATAGACAAACGCCGTAACGGCACCGATGGATATCATCACGGGTATAGCGAAACGTGTCGAGGCAAAGCCATAATATGCTCCAAGTGCAAAAAACATATTGGCTACCGTGACGACGAGAAGGGGGAAGGGACGTATGGCTGAGAGGAAG
>DATECE010000007.1:0-2556 GCA_036516595.1 Minisyncoccota bacterium
TTTTTCGAACAATACCTGAAGGAAATAGGGAAAACGCGCGATGAATTACGCGCGACGTGGAACGATGCGGCAGACAAGCGCGCAAAGGTGCGCCTCATCCTCGCCGAGATTGCGCGCAAAGAAGCAATTGACGCCGACGAAAAGGCGCTCTCACACGAAATCGAGCACGCTCGCGAGCACTACCCGCAGGCAGACCCCGATGCACTTCGCTCGCACATCGCGCACGCGATGCGCAACGAATCGGTGCTCCGTTTTCTCGAAGGCAACACAGAAAAGGTCGGTCATACTTCACATGACCACTCTCACGTCTAGTGTAAAAAGGTTCGGCCGCAATCCCATGGACGCGGCCGATAGCTTGTAGACGCTCACGCACTCTGCGCCGCTTTGTGGCGCGCGGCGAGTCCTTGTTCTTCATCATTCTCGAGGAAGAATCGCTCGAGCAGCTGCACCTCGTTCATGTCGAGTATTTCGCCGCGTTCGAGCCTTTCGATCATCTCAACCGCCTCGGCTCGTTCGAGCCGCAAGACGGCATTGGGGAGTGCAGGCATTCCTCACTCCTTTCTGGCTGCGGCGATGATTTCGCGAGCCTTGTTGTAATTGAACACAACAAAGTCTCCTTTGTCAAATCCCTTGCTGTGGCACCGAGATGAGAGGAAACGTTCGCGGTCCTTTTTGTCCTGCTCCGTTAATTCCGTGCCGCCGTTGTACCGCGTCTTCAGCTGTATTTTGTAGATGTATTTCTTTGCCTCGGGACTGAGTGAATTAATAGCGTCGAAGTCTTTCGCGACCCCCAGCTCAAGTGCATTTTTTATTTCCTCGCGCACGCTTTCCGAAATATCTGAATCATCAAACAAGATGAGGTCCGTTTGCTCGAGCGCATCTAAATATGGAGAAGGAAAAAACACCTTGAATGATTTCTCATACGAGTTGAGCGACGCGTCACTGTACATGAGGTACGCCGCGGCGAGCCCGTACACGCCGGTGTACGTGCCATTGTATAGATGCGTTCCGCGCTCCTGTCCTAGCGCCTGCACTGCCATCGTATGCAGAAGTGGAAAGATTGTATCTTCAAGATACCGGACCTCGCCCGTCTCCTTGGCAGCTGCGTCCGACGCTTCTCGTGCACGCGTAATAAGAAATTGCGCAAGCTGCTGCTGTGTCTCGGACGCAGTCACCAGTGACAGGTCGGTACCTGCCTTGAACTGGACACCGTGGAAACGACGGAACAATTTCATCTCGGTCGATACATAGTTGAAAAATGCAATGCCGGTATCATAAAGCACGCGCAGTTGGTCACGTTCGAGCTCGGTAAATGCCTCGGCTTGAAGAGAATGCTGGAGATTCTCGCGAATCTCCGTAAACCGTGACGCAAGCGGCTTTATGTTTTTCATTTGCTCGTCGGAATCGTTTATCTGACCCACGCGCCTGAGTTTGGAGGCCTGTTTTGCGAAATTGTCGACAAGATACGATTTGGCAACGCTAAACGATGACTCCTCCGCCTGCTGTTCACGCGAGACGGTGAGTCGCTGCTCTAATTCCGTCGGTGCGGTGTTTCGACCATTCTTCCGTGTCGTATCATCAAGTTTTTTGTTTTCTCTGAATCGTGTCTCCTCCATGTGAGAAAGCGTACCACGCGACAAATGTGTGCAGAAAGAACGCGGAGATTGCGCGAGCTCGCGATTTACTCTACACTCCTCACATATGAATACTCCAAGAGCTCAGATGCTCGTGCCGATGGTCGTCGAGAAGACTTCTATGGGTGAGCGTGCGTACGACATCTATTCCCGCCTCCTTAAAGAGCGCATTGTCTTTCTCGGTGGACACATAGACAGCGATACGGCGAACCTCGTCATCGCGCAGCTGCTCTTCCTCGCGTCGGAAGATCCAAAAAAAGACATCTCCTTCTATATCAACTCACCCGGCGGCATGGTAACTGCCGGTCTCGCCATCCTCGATACCATGAACCACATTCAGCCTGCAGTTTCCACGGTGTGCGTCGGTATGGCAGCCTC
Organism: Minisyncoccota bacterium; assembly: GCA_036516595.1. Classification (GTDB taxonomy): domain Bacteria; phylum Patescibacteriota; class Minisyncoccia; order Phycocordibacterales; family UBA2100; genus UBA10103. The sequence goes on from DATECE010000007.1 coordinate 2,013, forward strand.
GATGGCAGCGGTCTTGCTCTCTGCAGGTGAAAAAGGCAAGCGCTTTGCGCTGCCGAACGCCGAAGTGATGATTCACCAGCCCTCGGGCGGGGCGGAGGGTATGGCGGCAGATATCGAGATAACCGCCAAACAAATCCTCAAGATACGGGAGCGACTCAACAAAATCTTGGCAAAGAACACCGGTCAGAAGGTCGACAAGATAGAGAAAGATGTCGACCGCGATTTTTTCATGGACGCCGAGGAGTCCGTCAAATACGGCATCATCGACAAGGTTCTGCACTAATTCTCTACTAAACAGCGCGCCGTGGGCGCCGTACCCCCACGCCAACTTTGCAAGAACGTCGGCGGGGGGGGATATTTAATGTACACATTAGTAAAAATCGTATTTTCAACTTCAACGTGCGTCTGAATATGCAGGGACTTGTAAGAAACCGCTCAAATAAGCCATTTTTCACCGTCCGCACATAGGCAGATGCGCGTCTTAGCACGCGTATGACTTCATTAAAATTAGCCCTCGCACTCCTCGGCGCAGCCGGACTCATCG
>DATECE010000008.1:0-4837 GCA_036516595.1 Minisyncoccota bacterium
GCGCCGCCCACTTTGGCACCCTTGAGGCCCGCCTTCTCGATGAGCCACCCTGCGGGCACTCTGCCCTCTCGCGAGAGGACACCTTTTTCCTTCTCGAACAAATCGACGATAGCCTTTGGGGCGACGGGATTCATGAAAAAACTTCCGGCAGCTTGCACATCTTGCAAATGCCGTCGTTCTCGCTCAGCGATCGTCGCCTCTATTGATGTCGCAATGCTTTTCTGCTGCCCTTGTGCAAGTCTGACTTGCACACGGAGGATAACCCACTGGGGATTGTCCTTAAAAAAAGAGTGCCGATAGGAAAACGCACACTCCGCATTGGTAAAGTCTTTGACCTTGCCTGTCTTGGTATTCAGCGCGCGGACGTATGTGACGATGTCCTTCATCTCTGTGCCGAATGCGCCAGCGTTGCCGCGCACGGCACCGCCGATAGAGCCGGGGATACCGGAGAGCTTCTCCCATCCTCCGAGCGAGCGTGTGCCGGCGTCACGGATGAGCGCGAGCAGGTTGCACCCGAAATCAGCGGTTACCACATCGTCATCGAAGGTATGTGAACCTTCTACTATATGCATGACAAGCGCGTCGAGTCCGCTATCAGGTATGAGCACGTTACTACCGCCCGCAAGCAGAACGAATTTCATACCATGCGACTTTCCCCACTCCAGTCCCTCCTTCACGTCCTCCTCGTTGCGTACCTCGCACAAGTACCGAGCCGGACCGCCGATGTTGAACGTTGTGAATGGCGCAAGCACGACGTGTTCCTGAATCTTGAGCGACATATTATTTCTTTTTTGCGCGCAGTGATTTTGCGGCTTTCTCAAGTTCGTTTATCTCGTCACGAAGTATAACAGCGGTCTCGAAGTCCAGTTCGTCGGCCGCATCGTGCATCTGCTTGCGCTTTTCCGCGATGACCTTCTTCGGGTCACCGGAATGAGTGGTGAGGTCGGTTGCGACAAGCTCCGCCACTGCCCTCTTACGGGCACGTTCGATGTCCCCAACGATATCGTGAATTCGTTTCTTAATCGTCTGCGGCGTGATGCCATGCTTTGTGTTGTAGGCGACCTGCGTCACACGACGTCTGTTTGTCTCCCCGATGGCCCGCTCCATTGAGCCGGTCATGTTTTCAGCATAGAGAATGACACGGCCGTTCACGTTGCGAGCAGCTCGCCCTATCGTCTGTATGAGAGAAGTCTCACTGCGGAGAAATCCCTCTTTGTCAGCATCGAGGATTCCTACGAGCTCGACCTCAGGAAGGTCGAGCCCTTCGCGGAGCAGGTTGACACCGACGAGCACATCGAACGTGCCCCGTCTGAATTCGGTGAGTATCTCAATACGCTCGATGGTCTTCACGTCGCTGTGGATGTAACGGACCTTTATTTTCTTTTCCGCAAGGAACGTCGCGAGGTCTTCCGCCATGCGCTTGGTAAGCACCGTAACCATTGAGCGAGCGTCTCGCTTCGTGACTTTTTCTGCCTCGCGAATGAAGTCGCGCACCTGACCCTCATATCCTTTCGACTCGTCTGAAACAATCGGCCGCACCACGATTTCCGGATCGATGAGGCCAGTGGGACGGATAATCATTTCAATCGGCTTACCGCCACGCTCGGTCTCGTACTTGCCGGGTGTCGCCGATGTGTATATGGTCGACCCCACACGTTGCTCAAATTCTGCAAACGTGAGCGGCCGGTTGTCGACGGCGCTCTGCAGACGGAAGCCATGCTCCACAAGCGTGTTCTTGCGCGCCCTGTCTCCGGCATACATGGCACCGATTTGCGGCACGGTCACGTGCGACTCATCGATGATGGTCAGGAAATCAGGTGTTCCATCTCTGAGGTGCGGAAAGTAATCGATGAGCGTGTACGGCGGCTCGCCTGCTTGACGACGGTCGAAGTGTCGTGAGTAGTTTTCGATGCCGTTACAATACCCGAACTCACGTATCATCGAGATGTCTTGCCGCGTGCGGCGCTTGAGCCTTTCAGCCTCCAATATCTTACCGGAATCATTCAGTTCTTTGAGGCGCGCATCCAGCTCAGACTTCATATCCTTGAGCGCTGCGTCGACGACATCCTTCGGCGTCACATAATGTCGCGCGGGAAAGAGCTGCATGACATCACGCTCGCCCTGCAATTCGCGGGTCATTTCGTCGAGTGCCTCAATTTTTGCTACGGCGCCTCCCGCAAAATCGACGCGGTATATTGTCCGCTCGCTCGCGGGCATGATTTCGATGCGGCTGCCGAGCGCGCGGAAGGTACCCGGCGATAAATCCCCTGCCACCCGCTCGTAATACATCGAGACGAGCGTGCGCGTCGCCTCCGTGCGCGTAATCACCTGTCCTTTTTTGACACGCAGAATGGAGCGCTCATATTCTACGGGCGAGCCGAGGCCATAAATGCATGATACCGACGCGACAATAATGACGTCGGAGCGGGTGAGCAGCGCCTGCGCTGCAGCATGTCGCAGGCGCTCGATGTCCTCGTTTATCATCGCCTCTTTTTCGATGTACGTATCGGTAACCGGCATGTACGCCTCCGGCTGATAAAAATCGTAATATGAGACGAAATAATGCACCGCAGCGCTGGGAAAAAACTCGCGGTATTCTGCTGCCAATTGGGCTGCAAGCGTTTTATTGTGCGCGATAACGAGTGTCGCCTTTCCCCACTTCTCAATCACCTTGGCGACAGTGTATGTCTTTCCGGAACCGGTAATGCCGAGGAGAGTCTGGTGTCGAGCACCATTTCCGAGCCCTTGCATGAGGGACTGTATTGCCGTCGGCTGATCGCCACTCGGTTCATATGTACTCTCTACCGTGAGCGTCATCGCGCTACTCTAGCAAAGAGATGAAGCGGGCGCACTTGCGTACTCGTCCACAGATGGGCTATTGTAGCGCCAGCGACGAGGAGAAAGAGCAATGCCGCTGAAGCAGACGAAAAAAATGCCCGACAAAGCACTCAGGGCTCTCGCCAAGAAGTTGGCAGCACGGGAAAAGGAGTTCGTGGAGAAAGGCGAGGCCACTCTGAGACGCGATGCACGCAAGGAGAGTGACTTGCGTACGCGACTGGTCAAGCGCATCTACGACATGCTGCAAGAGGAGAACTTGCTCCCGAAGCGCAAGTGTCTCGACGGCGGACCAGTGCGCATCACCAAGTGTATAGAGAAATGCGTCGATGAGCTCTTACACGAGAGCCGGCATTGATGCGGCAATCGACGGGCGGCCCTCGCAAGGGGCCGCTTTCATTTTGAATACACAGAAAGGAATCCATCGCGCACACTCTCAAATGTTCCGTCTAAGAGCGATTCACGGATTTCATCGCAAAGCGTGGTAAGAAAATGAATATTGTGCGCCGTCGCAAGTATGGGCCCGAGCATCTCGCCTGCGCGAAAGAGATGGTGTACATAACTCTTCGAGTAGGTAGTACACACGGTGCAACTGCACGATGAGTCGAGTGGAGAGCGATCTGCACGGTATTCGGCGCGCTGTATCGGGATTTTCCCACTGCGCGTATATATCGTGCCATTGCGGCCGTTACGCGTCGGAAGGACACAGTCAAAGGTATCGATACCCGCCGCAACGCCGAGAAATATGTCCTCAGGTTCGCCGATTCCGAGGAGATGGCGCGGCTTATCAACGGGTAATTCCCTATCGACCGCTTCGAGGGTCGCGAGAATATCCGTCTTATCGAATGAGCCGCCGATTCCGTACCCATCGAAATCCATGGAGGCGAGCTCGCGCGCGCTTTCAATGCGAAGGTCCTCGAAACGACCACCCTGCACGATGCCATAGAGCCCCTGCTTCACATTTGCCTCGATGTTGCCGCGGTGAGCTCTGAGCGAACGACGTGCCCACTTGCTCGTGCGGTCCAGTGCTTGGCGTTGATACGCGTGCTCTCGGTCTGAAGATGTGCATTCATCAAACGCAAACATGATGTCTGCGCCGAGCGCGTGCTGTATCTCCATCGAGCGCTCGGGTGTGAAGCGATGCAGTGAACCATCGTAATGTGATGTGAAGGACACGCCCTCATCGTCTACAACCGCAAATTTACCGTGCGATGTTGCAACCTCTTCGTCGAACACCACCACCCCTTCTTCGTCCGTCTTTGCGGACTTGCTGTCCAGTACTTTTTTACCCATGCCGCCTGCGAGCGAGAGAATTTGGAATCCGCCGCTGTCCGTCATGGTCGGGCCCGTAAAGCCCATAAATGCACCAAGACCGCCTGCCTCGGCGATGAGTTTCTCCCCCGGTGTCAGATACAAATGGTATGCGTTACCGATGAGCGCTTGGATGCCAAGTTGCGCGAAATCTTCTACCGCTATTCCTTTGACCGACGCTTTCGTTGCGACTGTTATGAATGCTGGCGTCCTGATATCGCCATGAGGCGTATGGACGACGCCAGCGCGCGCAAGCGCGCCGTGCGATTTCTCTGTATCAAACGTGATGGGCCTCCGCATTCTCGAGAGGCTATCACACTCAGTTACTTTTTACCTCCAAGGGTATTTTTTTTGCTTCGTGTCCGCATGTTTTTGACGGTCGGCTGCATACGCGCAGCGACGCGTGGCGGCGTGATCCGCTTACTCGCTTTCGTATGAAAACGCGGCTTCTCCCAACTGCGGTCTTTGATGCCTTTGTTCCTTTTCATACGTCTATTGTAGCGCAAGAATGCACACGCTCCGCTTGCCTCGCTTCAAAAGCGCGAGGCCTCTGTCAAAATCTTTATTCTCTATCTGACGTTCGGGCTCTAGAATAGCCTCTCCGTTCAGGCTGACAGCTCCGCTTGTCAGAAATTGTTTGGCCTCGCGCTTTGAACTGGCGAGCTTGGACTCCACCAGTACGTCCACAATA
>DATECE010000009.1:0-13063 GCA_036516595.1 Minisyncoccota bacterium
CGCGGAACGAGATTGATTTTCGAACCCTTGGTATCTTTTGCCATATCAAATATAGCTAGGTTAATAAAAAACGTTGAGATTTGCCCAAAACAGATTTCTGAGCGACGGGCACAATATACATTAACTGTGGCCGGCTATGCAAGGAGGGGGCTCTTTACCTTTTGACTTCCAAGGGCTGCTTTGGTAGGATGCCCGAGATGGTTTTCCTCCAAGGGATACTGCCCTACGTGCAGATAGCGCTCTCCGCGCTCATCATCGTTGCTGTCGTATTGCAACGCACTGGCTCTTCCCTCGGCGGGGCTTTCGGGGCCGACAATTTTTCGTCCGGCTTCCATACGCGCCGCGGCTTGGAAAAGACTCTTTTCCGCGCCACTATCGTGCTCGGCGTCCTGTTTGCACTGTCAGCGTTCGTGAATTTGTTAATCAGCTAAGGCGCGCTTTCGCTTGAGGCGAATGTGCGAGGCGCGCGAGCGCCGCATCATTGACCCCGTTAGAAAACGGCATCAAGAAGTCCCCACTCAAGGCATTATTATATGGACAACGATACTCCAGAGTCACCGTCACATCGACCGCGTTTTCTTTCTAATGGGGTGAATTTAGATTCTTACTCAGACAAATCTGCCTCCGCGCTCAGAGCGCTCGCTCGCGTGCGTGGCTCGACAGCATTGAGTTCGCTCAACAACGTTACCCGCTCCCTCTCGCCCTCTGAGCGACTCGTGCTCTACGTTCTTACGATACTGCTCGCAGGAAGCGCGTTTGTGCTTCTCGTGGGTGCAAACGCGACCATCTCGGAAGAGGTCCCGTCACAAGGCGGCACGCTCGTCGAAGGCATTGTGGGTCCGGCGCGATTCATCAATCCGGTTCTCACTATGTCGCAAGCGGATGGCGACATCGCAGCGCTCGTCTTTTCTGGACTTACCCGTGCAATGCCCGATGGCTCTGTCGTTCCCGATCTCGCCACAAGTTATGAGATATCGCCCGACGGCACCGTCTATACATTCCATCTCCGCGAAGATGCGCGTTTCCATGACGGCAAACCCGTCTCAGCAGCAGATGTGCTCTTTACCGTGCGTGAGGCGCAAAATCCCGCGATAAAAAGTCCGCATCGAGCGGATTGGGAGGGCGTCTCTATCTCGAGCCCCGACACGCACACGATTATTTTTACGCTTCCGCGTCCGTACGCACCGTTTATACAAAACACGACCCTCGGCATTTTGCCCGAGCATCTGTGGAAAGACACCTCTGATGACGAGTTTCCTTTCAATTCCCTCAACGTACACCCCGTGGGCAGCGGGCCGTTCGCTGTCGAGGGACTCTCGACGGATTCGACCGGTGCTGCAATTCGCTATGACCTCGAGCGTTTCGATGATTTCGCGCTCGGCGCGCCGTATCTCTCGCGCATTACCTTCCTGCTCTACCCTCGTAAAGATGCACTCGTCGAGGCCTTTAGAGACGGCGAGGTCGACGCGGTCGCCGGTCTCTCTGCAGAAGATGTCGCCGCGAGTCTCCGCGACGACGTACGGGTCATCAGCTCGCCATTGCCGCGTGTATTTGGCGTGTTCTTCAACCAAAGCCACGCGCCGGTACTCGCCGATTCCGCCGCGCGGACCGCTCTCGATGCCGCAATCGACAAAGAGCGTCTCGTCTCGATGGTTCTGAAAGGATTCGGCACACCGCTGGACTCACCTCTCTCGGTGGTCGCCCTAAGTGATGCGCCTCCACGAGAGGCAGCGTCGTCGACTATCTCGACCGCCTATACACAAGAGACTATCGACCGCGCACGCGAAATACTCGCCCGCGGCGGGTGGAAGTATGACGAAGCGGCACAGTCGTGGACAAAGGGCGGGCGGGAGCTCTCTTTTACACTCTCCACGGCCGATTCGACGGAACTCACCGCGACAGCGGACGCTGTCGCGACCGCATGGCGGCAAGCCGGCATCAAAGTCGGCGTACAGGTCTATCCGCTTTCGTAGCTACAGACCGCGGTCATACGTCCGCGCAGTTACGACGCGATACTGTTCGGCGAAGTTGTCGGCCGCGAGCTCGATCTCTTTGCGTTCTGGCACTCTTCCCAGCGCAACGATCCGGGTCTCAACCTTTCCTTGTATGCAAACTCAAGAGCTGATACACTCCTTTCGCAAGCACGTGCGACCACCGAGAGCGGTGAGAGGAGCGCGCTCTACGACCAGTTCGCCGGAATCGTCCGCGAGGATATGCCGGCCGTGTTCCTCTTCGCGCCGGATTTCCTGTACATCGTTCCGCAGGACCTCTTCGGTGTATCGCTCACGACGCTGACCACTCCGGGAGAACGCTTCCTCGGTGCGTATACGTGGTATACGGATCGCGAACGTGTCTGGGAGATATTTACAGATTGAAATTCACTATGGCAGATCAACATTTCTCAAATATGGGAGGCGCATTTGTGCCCGCTGAAGGCGGACGCGGCAAAGGCGGTGCCCCCGAGTCACGCTCCGGCGCACCACGCCGACCGCAAAAAGGCGGGCAAGGAGCGCCGAGAAGGCGCATGTCGCACCGTGGAGGAATGGGCCGCCCAAGGCCGCCCCGCGGCAAGACACGTCTCGAGCACGCGCCGAGACCAAGCGGCAAGCCCGCGAGTGTCCATATTCCCCCACCGTCGGCCGATGTGGTACGCATCGTACCGCTCGGAGGCGTAGAGGAAATCGGGCGCAACATGACCGCCGTAGAAATCGGCGAGGATATTTTCATTCTCGACGCGGGTTTTGCTTTTAGCGAAGAAGATACCCCCGGCATCGATTACATATTGCCGAACACCGGATACCTCGAAGAGCGCCGCGACCGCATTCGTGGGCTTCTCATCGGCCACGGTCACCTCGATCACATCGGCGGCGTACCCTACATCGTCGACCGCATCGGTAATCCTGTTATCTACACGCGGCGCCTCACCGGCAAAATGATACAGAAGCGGCAGGAAGAATTCGCCGGCTCTTCCGTGCAAATACGTGAAGTCGAAAAGGATGAAGTCATCAAGCTCGGCAAACACTCCATCCGTTTTTTCGGTGTCACGCACACGGTACCGGACAGTATGGGCATCATCATCGAGACCGCGTGGGGAGATATCGTCTACACGGGCGACATCAAGCTCACACACGATGCCGGCGTCCCGAGCGAGGAGGAGGAGCGCGAATTCTCGATATTCAAAGACCGCAAAGTCCTCGCGCTCCTCATGGACTCGACGAACGTCTGGCAGCCGGGGTGGTCCATCCCCGAGGCCAACGTGTACCGCACGCTCGAAGAGATAATCAAGAACCAAAAGGGCCGCATGATAATTGCGATGTTCGCATCGCACCTCGAACGACTCATCCGAGTCGTCCATTTCGCGGAAACGTACGGGAAGAAAGTGGTCATCGACGGCCGTTCGATGCGCACCAACATCGAAATAGCGCGCGAACTCGGTCTCATCAAATACAAAGACGACACCGTGGTCGCTGTCGAAAACATGGCCTCCTACCCGCCGGAGCGGCTCATCATCCTCGCCACGGGAGCGCAAGGCGACGAATTCGCCTCGCTCGCGCGCATCGGCAACAAAACGCACAAATACATCCGGCTCCAACCGACAGATACGGTCGTGCTCTCATCTTCGGTGATTCCGGGCAACGAGCGCGCGGTGCAAAAACTCAAGGACAATCTCTCCCGTCAGGGCGCACACATCATCACCTACCACGCATCAGACGTGCATGCCTCCGGCCACGGAAACCGAGAGGAGGCTGCGTGGATACACAAAAAGATTCGTCCGAAATTCTTCATTCCGGTCCACGGCTATCACTACATGTTGCGCGTCCACGCCGACCTCGCCATCGAAATGGGCGTGAAGCCCGGAAATGTCTGCGTGCCGGACAACAGCTCCATCATCGAGATAACCGGCGGCGAGAAAATAACGAAGCTCTCGGTCAAAGCGCCTTCGGAACTGCGGGTCGTCGAGGGACACACCGTCTCGGAACTCTCCGATGTCCTCATGCGCGACCGAAAGGCGCTCGGACAGGAAGGTTTCTGCGTCGTCGTCGCGACCGTCGACAGACGCACCGGCAAACTCCACAAATCCCCCGACATCATCTCGCGCGGCTTTGTGTACTTGCGCGACAACAAGGACCTCATGGACCAGACACGCCTCATCATCAGGAAGTCCGTGGAGACCTCGATGAAAAATCCGCGCTCTGCCGACCTCGATAACGCCCGCGAGGACCTCGCGGAATCGGTCGCCCGCTTTCTCCTCCAGCGCACGATGAAACGCCCAATCGTCATACCGGTGATTGTCAGCATTTGACATCAAGTCTTACGACTATTACGGTTATCTGACCGTGGTCTTTTGGAGGGTTTGACATGTCCATGCATCGTTCGCTTCGCCCCGCGCGACCAACGAGTCACGACAAGTCGCACGCTGGTCAGCGGGCGGCCGGAATTCGTAAGCGCAGAATCCGCAACGGCGGACCGCGCAAGGATTATTCGGCTCTCGACAAGTTGCCGATTTCATCCGAGGGGCGCGGAGCGCGCTCGTGGTGGTAACACGAAAAATATGCGCGTGTCGAAAGGCGGCCACTGGCCGCCTTCGTTTTTCTCTAGATGCGCCATCTTTCCTTTTGGGACACGACGAGCACATTTTGCATAAAACCACCTTATCGTCTGTATTTGTAAGAACGGCTGGACAGAGTCCACTACTTGCCGTAGTTTGCTCATAGAACAATCACGCGCCAGAGGCGCTCACGGAGGAGGAGACAATGCCTGCTCAACAAGAGGCTCACACGGAGCCGTCATCGGACCCCTACGAGAAGATTAGCAATGTGATTGCCGCGGTGGCAATCGCTGCGTTTTTCGCGTTTCTCGTCGCTGACTTTTTTCTCGCGACGAACGTACAGGGGATGCCGGGACGGGTTGTCTCATATCGCACCGCCGAGTACGAAGCGCCCGACGGCAAGGTCCAACGCGACATCTGGAGCGTGGAGTTCCGCTTCGCCGGCGTCTCGGTATCTCGAGTGGACCTGTCGAAAATCGGTCTTTCGGCGGACGAAATCCAGAAGATTCGCGTCAAGCGCCACTACTATTGCGATGTTCGGTTCTCGGCCCTACTGCACATCGCTACGAGCCTGAAGAATTGCAAACGTCCGGACATCGTCAGGGACTAGCGAGAATCTCGCTCCCACGAAAAAATGGGCGTTCAGGCGGCAAGGCGATCCCTTGCCGCTTTCTCTTGCAGCACACTACGAAAAGACCTGTCGTCATTCCGGCTGTCGTCAGTATTTGACGCATCTGAGACGTGAACATATAGTCAATGCAGGGTGAGCCTTTCTCATAAAGGCAATTGAAACGGGTGCATCGATGACAAATCAGGCCATTCTGCGAATCATCATGATCTGTCTGTTTATATTCAGCGTCGGCTTGGGGAGTGTGGCGACCGTCGTCACTCAAGACATCGTCAAAAATCCGGCGTTCACAATCCATGTCATGGGCCGGATGCGTGCGCTGGCCTGCGGCTTCGAATGTTTCGAACCACGACACGGCGAACTGACGAAGGCGGAAGTCATCCGCGCCGCCATCATGGGCTATCGTCCGCTCGGGATTTGAAGCCGAGCAAATCGATTGTGGGAAACGGTGAATGCGGCAGGGCAATCCCTTGCCGCTTTCTCTTGCCGCGCACCATGAAAAGACCTATAGTCACTCCGGTTATCGTCTGCATCATATAGCGAACAGGAGCTCTGCGATGCGAATGGGTCAGATACTGGAAATGCGGCGGAGCCCCAATCTCCCATATGCGGGGTTTGTCCACGTCAGCGTGTTTCTCCTCGGCTGGGACATGCGATTTGATACGGGTCGCGAACCGGAGGGGTTCGATGAGCACTTCAAATTGTATGTGCTCACTTTGGGCGGTCGGAAAGCGCTCGACCTATCTTTCGACGCGATTGGGCAGGAAAAGCTGAGCGAATCGCTCGCAATGATTTCCGACGCGGCGCGCATGCGGGGCCAAGAGATTGAGTTCACCGATTTTACCGAGGGCATCGCACGGTTCCCGAAGCCCGCGTCACCTCCTCCGTGCTGAGGCGTAATCAAGTTAAGGCGGCCGGTGGCCGCCTTCGTTTTTAAGCGATTCGCCAACTTCCCTTTTCGCTCACGACAAGTCCGTCTTTCATCAAGCCGCGCAACGCCTCGCGAACACGCCGTTCATCATGCGTGAGCGTCTTCGCGAGCGCGAGATCACCATACGAGCCTGCACCCAAGAGCCTGAGAATCTCACCACGCACCTGCCGCAGGGATCCCTCGAATTTCGATCGCATAACATATGAGGCACTTCTTGCGGTGGGGTTCTCATGAAGTTTCTTCATGTGAGCGCCAAAGTCCATAAGCGCAGAGTGCCATTCTCTCGGGTCCTGCCCTCTTGCCGCCATCTCGACGAAGGGTGTCAAGTCGCGGTCACTCACAGCTTTCGCTTTCGGAAAGAAGTAATGGATGTACGCGGCGCGAATATTTGTCTCAAGCATCGTGACGGGCTCGTTGAATGCAAAGATTCGCAGCGCCGCATTCGTGTATGCTCCGACACCCGGCAACTTTGCAGAAGCGGTCGCATTTTTGATACTGCCTCTGTATTTCGTGACAATCATTTTTGCCGATTCGTGGAGATACTTCGCGCGCCGATTGTAGCCGAGACCACTCCACACTTTCAAGACCTCCTTGAGGTTCGATTTCGCGAGCGAGCGGAGGGTCGGATATTTTTTCAAAAACTCTTTGTATTTCCCGACGACACGCGGGACTTGTGTCTGCTGGAGCATTACTTCCGAAACGAGGATGTGATAGGGATTCCGCGTCGTACGCCACGGAAGATTATGCCTGCCGCTCTCTCGGTAGTGAGCCCACACGTCGCGACGGAATGCCGCGACCGAGCTACTGCTCACCCCCTGCCGACTCATGTTTGACCTCATGCATGGTGTGAGACTCAATAGGCATGATGACGACCGCGACGATGTAGCCAATGACACCAGGGAAAAAGCCGGTGCACAGTACGAAGAGGGCAAAGAGGACTCGGAGTACCGTTACGTCGACGACAAAGTATTCGGCAAAGCCAGCGATGACACCCGCAATCATGCCCTTCTCCGGAATGCGCTTCAGTGTTTTCATATCGCCACTATAGCAAACATGCCGTTTTATAGCCTATATATCACGTCCTTGCGCTCCACCACCACATCCCACCCCATGCGCTTGGCGTACCGATAGAGCTTTCCATTGGGGTTGAAACAAATAGGGCGCGCTACCATCTCGAGGAATGGCACATCGGATTCTGTGTCCCCGACGCCGACCGAATGCGCGAGCGTGAGGTCTTCCCGCTCGATGGCGCGCTTCACGACGTTGGCCTTGTTGAAAATGATATGCTCCTCGGCGATTGCGCCGGTAAACATGTCTTGCGGACCGATCTCATAGACGATGCCGTATGATTTATTGAAGCCGAGCTTCGGGCAGAATTTGTCGAGCACGGTCTTCGGGGAGTGAGAGACCGCAAGGAGAAAGTAATCTTTGGACTTGAGGTCTTTCAGAAAATCGCGCGTGAAGCGGTACGTTCGCTTCCACTGTTCGTCGACGAGTTCTTCAGCCGTATCAGCGAGCGCACTGTAGTGCACCCCTTTTAGGTGCGCGCGGAACGCTTTGACCACGGCTTCGATGTATTCCTGATAGTCGCCTTCGCGGTCCAACCACTTGCGATGCTCTTTTTCATACGCCTTGCGGGCATCTGCGGGAAAGGCGCCCTTTGCGATTAGTTTGTCGACGAGCTGTATGAGGAGTGACGAGCGGAAGATGGTACCGTCGACATCGAATATCGCGACCTTGCGCTTGCCTTCTGCCATGGGCACATCCTATACCTCTCGCCAGCCGCTCACAACGCTCCGCTATTTATGCACTTTGGGGCCGCCGACCTTCTGCAAAATGTCGGATTCAAAGGTAAATTGCGTAGATTTTTGCGCATCGGCCCGCTCCTCGGCGAGCCGCACGAGCCCTGTCACGAGTTCCATGTTGGAGACGCCGGCTTTCTTCCAGTTGTGATGATAGAGAGAGCCCGGCAGCGTATTGACTTCGTTGACGTACACTTCTTTGGTGTCCGCATCGACAAGAAAGTCGACGCGAGCGACGCCACCCAAATCGAGCGCACGGTAGACGCGCATCCCAATGTCTTTTATCGTGCGCGTGAGCTCGGGGCCGATTTCTGCGGGCACTTCGCTATAGCGGCTGTTGACGCCCCCTTCGCCACCTTTCTTACCGCCCCCCGAAAGATATTTATCCTTAAAAGCAAAAAATTCGGTTTTGTTGAGCGGGCGCTCGCACTCGGCCGTGCGCAAAACATCGTTGCCCATAATCGGCAGCGTAATCTCGATAAGCGGTTCGATGCCTTTTTCCACGAGCACCTTATGGTCAAAGTGGAGTGCGACTTCTATCGCCTCTTCAAGTTCGCGTTCATTTTTCACTTTTGCGATGCCAATGGACGAGCCGAGATGCACGGGCTTTACGAAGAGCGGCCAGCCGAGCTTCGCGATTTCCGCTCGATACAGAGGCGCCTTCTCTCCCCATGCAGCGCGTGTAAACCATACGTAGGGCACGACCTGCATACCTTCTGCCGATACCACCTGCTTGGTGAGGACCTTATCCATTGCAACAGCCGAACCAAATATATCGCATCCGACAAACGGCACGCCCGCCATGCGAAGCACTCCCTGCAGCGAGCCGTCCTCACCGTATGTGCCGTGCATCGACGGAAAGACTACATCGATGTGCCCCTTTTTTCCGAAGATGCCGGACCACACTATATCGAGTCCGTTTTCAAAAGAGAGCTGTACCTGCTTCGTGCCCGCAAGCTTCTGCATGTACGACTTGTCCTTAAAGAAGGCGAGGTCGTTCATCGCCTTGTCTGCGTACCACTTTCCCTCTTTGGTGATGTAGATGGGCCACACGTCAAAGGCCCCTGTAGCGAGGAGGGTTTCGATGATGGGAATGTGTGCGGTCACGATGGACACATCGTGCTCCGCGCTCTTGCCTCCGAATATAACTGCAATTGTTTTCATGATTTGAATTGTACGCATTTTCTCACCCCAGAGCGAGTGTCATGCTGTCACTGGGTCTCTCGCAGGCTGACGAGCCGAGAGGGAGCGCTGCGCCAGCAGGCGCAGACAGCGACCCAGGGACTGCTTGGCCGAGCGGAGCCCTCACGCATACTGATCCGGCCAGTCATTCTGCAGTACCACAATATCGCCCTGTACAGTCATGAGCGGTAGCGCTGCGTAGGCTTTGAGCGCGTCGTCATACCATATGACTTCTCCTGTATATTTCGCATCCTTCAATCCGGCGGCGATGAATGGCGTGACGGAATTGCGGATGAGCACCACGCGCTCGATACCCGCACCTGCGAGCTGCTTTCCGATGGCGCGGTGCACGCGCTCCACGCTCTCTCCCGCCTCGACGAGTCCCGGCGTTACATACGTGCGACGGTGCTTCAGATTTTTGAGGAATTCGATAATCGCGGCGACGCCATCCGGGTTGCCGTTGTAGCTATCGTCGAGTGTTGTTACGCCGCTTCTGTCCGTGCGCGGTTCGAGTCGATGCGGAAAGGGGCGTGTCTTTGCGAGTCCGCTCTCAATCGCAGCGACAGAAAAACCAAGCGTGTATGCGAGGTGCCCCGCTGCTCCAAGTGGGCCGACCACATGGAGTCCGAGCAGTTTGGAGTGCACGGGAATGCGAATAGAACCGCTCACGAGCGTGCAGGAGGTCCCTTCCAGCGTCGTCGCTGCATCTTCCACGCGCCACCCATCGACACCCTCGCGCGAGTAGAGAATGTGACCTTCGCGCGCACCGTGCCGCGCGCGCTCATTCTCCGCGTTCACATAGACCGGCTTTCCCTGCATATAGTCAGCGAGTTCGAAGATGGTTGCGGTCGTGCTCGTCAATGAGCCAAACTTTTCGAGATGCGCTTCGTTGACACCGGTTATAAAGCCGATATCGGGTGCAATCGCTTCGCACAGTTTTTTCACATCCCCCGGATAGTATTCTCCGAGCTCAAAAATGAGGATTTCTTCATCGCCGTCGAGCGTATCGACGAAGGATTGTATCCCGAGCGGTGTATTGAAACTCCCCTCTGGGGCGGCAACCTTCTTCCCCTCGGCGAGCACTGTTTTCAGAATTTCGCGCATGCTCGTTTTGCCGAAACTTCCGGCAACCCCTATCTTGAGCGCTCGGTGGGCTCGGAGCTTTTTTGCAATGTTCCTCAGCACATATCTCTCGTAGAGCATCTGCACTCGGTACACGAGCGAGGCGACGCCAGCGAGCGCATACGGAAGTGCATAGGCGTTTGCGAGCATAAGCGCAAGGGCGAGAATGATGCCGTACTGAAGCGGCACCCATAGAAGGACGGTGATCGATGCGGCAATGAAACATACCGAGACTGCCCACCCAAGTGCAAAGAAGAATCGCGCTTTTGCGGTCCACTGGATGGATTTTCTTTTTTCCACCTGTCGGAAATCACTTACCCGCCTGTGCCACGCCAAAAAGTCATGCACGTGGTATTCGCTCGCCTGCAGCATGTAGACGAGACTGCGGGTATATCGAGGTGAAAAACGCGAAAATGTTCGTCTCATATGCTTCGTATGTGTCCCGCGACTTCTCGCGGGTATTCGCGATGCAGAAAATGTCCTGCCTGCGGTATCACGACGATTTTCGAATGCGGTACTCTGTCCGCGAGCCTCTTTCCGTCATAAAGCGGAGTCACCTCGTCCCGACCACCCCAGATGAGGAGTGTCGATTGCTGTATGTTCGTCGCGTCGGCTGAGAGGTCTTCGCGTATCGTATTGAGAAATATATCTTTCATGGGACCGGCAGCATCGTAATCACTCTCAGCACTTTTATAGAGTCGTGCTCGCATTCTCTCGCGTACGCGCATTGGGAGAATGAGAGAGACGCCTTTGCCTATTTTCGCCGCGACGAGGTACGCGCCGTTGCGGATGGTACGCCGCCGCGCGTTACCCGCAGAGGCCATGAGTACCACAGTCTGCGGTGTCAGTATTCCTCTGCCGGCACCCTTGATAGCAACACGGCCGCCGAAAGAATGTCCGACAATGACGTACGTGTTGATACCAAATTTCTCAAGAAATTTTTTTACAAACACAGCATAGTCGCTGACCGTCCATGCACCCTTGGGACGTTCGGTCCCGCCAAATCCGGGCAAGTCGAGCCGCACGATGCGATGCGTCGCGACGAGCTCTGCCGTGAGAGCGTCGAATGTGCGCAAAGAGTCTCCCCATCCGTGGAGCATTACGAGAACGCCACCATGCCCCTCATCCGCGTATTCGACGGCCAATCCGTCAACGATGGTTTTCATATCACGCCTTTATCCACCGCTTGTTCGCCTCTGGCCATAGCGTGGTCAGCGCATGAGAGGAGCAGTCATGCATACGTGCTGGGCACTCATAGCGACCGTAGAGCACAAGACCGTTATTCACATACTTCCAATCCTTTTTGGGTACGAGCGCTTCGAGATCGTGTGAGATTTTCGTCAGGTCGCGACTGTCCGAAAGGTCGAGTCGGTATGCGAAACGCTTCACATGCGTATCGGTTGGGATGCCTTCCCATATTTCATACAGTTCACCGAGAATGACGTTGGCCGTTTTGTAGCCAACGCCGGAAAGTGTCGTGAGCTCATCCACAGTCCGCGGAATCTTGCCCTTGAAATCCTTTTCAATCTTTTGCGCGGACCCGATGATGGCCTTCGCTTTGTTGCGGAAAAACGGTATCGACGATATTTCTTTCGTCAGCACGGCGAGGTCAGCATGCGCAAAATCTTTCGGTGTTCGGTACTTTCGGAAGAGCGTCTCGGTGGTCTTATTGACTGCTTTGTCGGTGCATTGTGCCGAGAGCACGACCGCGACGAGCATCTGGAACGGCGTCTTGTAGTGAAGCTCCGTCTTCGGTTTGGGGTAGTGCTTTTTTAGGTACGCAACGACTTTTTTGGCACGCACACGACGCTCATCCCCTTTCGACATGAAGGCATCCTATCACGGAGCTTTTCCCCCTCAATCGCCGATGATTTATTGGATAACGATAGGAATGGTGACCGACGAGTCATTTTCCGGCAGCGCTGACGGGTTATCGCGGTGAAGGATAAGCAGCGCGGGACCGGTGTAATTTGACACGGTGATGGAGACGCTGAAGGCGACGAGCTCTGTCGTCATCCACTCCCCCTCGGCCTGCGCTGGCAGTTGCAAAAGTTGATTGCCACTCATATCGCGCACTTCGATGGGGAACGATGCTTCGAAGTACCAATTCCCCGGCGCCTGTCCGCTGACGGTAAAGTTCGACTGCACCGTGGCACCGGCTGCGGGCGCCACGATGACGACCTTCTCGGAAAGTGTACCCACGCGTGCCACGGTCACTGGCGTCGTCGTTGGCGTGCCGTTATTCGAGTCACTCGGCTGGGGGGCCGGCATCGCGAACAAAAAGTACGCGAGGACGAGGATTACGATAAAGAGGAGCATCGCAAGCCCCCACATTGCGTTTGAACTGGTGTTCATGATGTGTAGACGCGCGCCCGCCGACACTGTTACATGGCAGGACGCGTACAATCCTGATAGTATACGCGGAACATGAAAAGCGGAAGAAGTAAAAAAGTCGTCTGTTTGGGCGGCGGAACAGGCACATTTACCGTGCTTTCCGGCCTCAAGAAATACCCCGTAAATCTCACCGCGATTGTGGCAATGTCGGACAGCGGCGGGTCCACAGGCGTCCTGCGTGACGAGCTTGGCGTCCTCCCTCCGGGGGATGTGGCGCGATGTCTCGTAGCACTCTCGAGACAGGACGTCCTCATGCGCGCGCTCATGGACTACCGATTTGAGAGCGGCAAACTGAGAGGCCACCGTTTCGGCAATCTGCTCCTTTCTGCGCTCGAAAAGACGACCGGCTCGTTCGATAAAGCCGTGGAGAAAGCGAGCGACATTTTGCGCACCGACGGTCGGGTCATTCCATCAACGCTCAACAATGTACATCTGATGGCGCGTGTCGGTTCACG
>DATECE010000010.1:0-11905 GCA_036516595.1 Minisyncoccota bacterium
AGCGAGGTGCTTGGAGCGCGCGTCACCGGAAGCGACAAGGCCGTAGTCGTTCTTGAAACGTTCTGCCTCCTCCAGTGACATACCGAGTCCGGTGAGCCCGTCGGCCATGTGATCCCCGCCGACATCCACCGTGGAGGTAAAAATCGGTACACCGCATTTGAGTACAGCGAATCCTGTGCGCGCGCGGCCGATGTCGGCAACGAGCGTAATCGGTTCACCTGCGACGTGGTCGGAAATCGCGCGCGCGATAGAGCGCGCCTCCACCTCAAGTGAGAGGAGGGTTATCCCCGCGTTTTCGAACGCCTCGACGTATGCCTCGGCAATTTCTCGTGGGAAAACGACGACGCCGATTTCGCTGCCCGCGTCGGCGGCTGGAATGTCGGTGTAGTCATATACGGCGGCAGAGGGCGGGATAGGAACGCGCCCCTCAAATTCGAACTCAATCATGCGGAGCATTTGATCGCGAGCAGTTTCTGGCGGCACGTGCATGCCGAAGACATACGCGGGCTCCTCGGGTAGAGCCGCGTGCGCACAGCTGATACCTCCGAGCGCATGTTTGACCTCGGCCAGCGCTTTGGAGAGGGCCGGCACGTCGCGTATGATTCCGCTCTCCACAATTCCTTTATCAAGCGGCATCTCTCCGCACGCCTCAACGCGGTATGACTCCCCTTCACGACGTAGCGAAAGCCATTTGATGGATGAGTCCGATATGTCGATGCCGGCAGCTCTCGGAGAGAGCAGCTTCGGCACGGGAAACCAGCGTGCAAGCGCGCTTCCCGCGCGATGAACGAGGCTCACGTCAGAATTCGCGTGAGTAAATTTCACACTCGTAAGTATACCCCGTGGGATGACGACACGAGCGTGTTTTTGAGGCTACTTGTGAGGAATACCTCGAGGGATATGCCGACGCGGCACGCGTGAGAGTGCTATTTCAACTTTGAGCCGGCGGAAAGCTCACGCTCTGGCTCGAGAAGCGCGACTCCACTCTCATCGCTTGCGGCAAGGAGCATGCCTTCGCTCGTTACGCCGCGGAGCACTCTCGGCGCAAGATTCACAATGTATGGCAAGCGTTTGCCGACGAGTTCTTCCGGTTTCTTCCACTCAGCAATTCCCGAGACGATGGTGCGCTCTCCGAGCTCTCCGAGGTCTACCGTGCATTTGATGAGCTTGTCGGCGCCTTCCACCATTTCGGCGGCGACAACGCGGCCGATGCGGATGTCGAGTTTCGCGAAATCATCGTACTGTATCTCTGGCTTTTGTTTATCCTCCATTGGCGTGAGTATACATTTTACGGTCGGCAAGCGAAAGCGGAGTGTGGCCATTCGACAAAGACTTGCGCAGCGCGTCGTCTGCCGACCCCGGACGACGAGCAGAGAAAATTCTTAGCAGAGAATTATTCGTACTTTGGAGAATGGTCACCGGAGCGACCTTTCATATCAAAATATCGCTGTAGGATGACGGCTGCTGCGGCGGCATCATCATGCTCTTTGCCTTTGGGGGCGAAGCGCGCCGCTTCGACGGACGTGGCCACTTCAAACGCTTTAACGAGCGGGACCCCAAGTGCATCGGATAGCTCGGCGCCGAACGCCTCTGCCTGTTTGGTAATGGGATTTTCAGTGCCACCATACGAGCGAGTGTCGCCCATCACGACTGTCTCTACTTTTTCCTCAACCGCAAGTTTCTTGATGATGTCGAGCGCTCCACGCTGATTCTCGACCGTGAGACGCGGAAACGCGATGGTGCCTTCCGCGTTCGACACCGCGACGCCAATGCGCCTAGCGCCATAGTCGATGCCGAGGAATTTCATATTGAGACTATACCAAACCGCGAAGTTTCGATGTCTTGTATGTTTCCGGCTCGAATGCGGTGAGCCGCGTGACCGCTGTGCGCAGTCCAGCGCTATCGAGGTCGCGCTTGAGCGAATTCACAAATTCGCCTTCTTGATCATACCCGAGCGCGATGATGTCCGGCGCGGCCTTCACGATGTGCGGCATGTAGAGTTCTGCATCACCAAGTACTGCTTCGTCGACGAAATCGCACGCCGCAACCGCGAATTGACGTTCTTTCTCGTCGAGGCGCGGCAGAGCTCCTTTGGTGCGCTCTGCGACCGCGTCCCGCGCAATAGAGACAATGAGGTACGGGTCTCTCGCGAGGGAGCGCGCCTGCCGGAAAAAATCGAGATGCCCTTCGTGGAGCATGTCGAACGTGCCGAAAACCATGATGCGAGTCATACCGCGAGATGCGTTTCTTCCCTATTCACTCGAGAGAGCATGTATAGCGCGCCGAGGAGCAGGAGCGTTCCTATCCACTGCCCCAGATGCAGTCCGAAATACAAACCCTCTTCCGGAATAGACGCGATAAAGTACGCATTTACAAAGACGGCGGCGAGTGGAAATCCGAGCTCGGCGATGGTCGCGATTGACGCTTTCGTATACTGCAGCCCGTAATAATAAAGTGAAAGGGACGCGGCACCGGACACCGCGGCGATGATGGCGATAAACAGCCAGTCGGAAGGAGCTATACTCGCAACCTCTGGGATCGTATCTTGGACCAACGAGAGCGTGAGCAAAAAAACGAATGCAACTGAGAAACGCAGCGCAGTGAGTGTCTGAAACGCGGTCATCCGGAGCGCATATTTGCCGAGTACCGTTGAGGCTCCCCAAAGTACTGCAGCAGAGAGCGATAAAAGTACGCCTATCGTATTCGGATTGAATACTTCGCCTTCGTACAATTTCGGTTCAAGCTGCGGAAAACTGATTAGGTATGCGCCGCCGAGCGCCACGAGTGCCCATATCCAAAAATTCTTGTGCAACTGTTCACGGAGGAACAGCGCGGCGAGTGCGATGGCAATGAGTGGCTGCACTTTCTGAAGTAGGATCGCAACGGATGGATTCACGTAGTGGAACGCTTGCGTGAATGCGACACTTGCGAGTGCCGATCCGCCGATGGCGATAGCGAGGATCGCTGCCCATTCATTTTTTCTGAGTGATCCAAGACTGCGCCAGTTGAATAAGAGTACCGGAATCGCAAACAAGAGATTCACCCCGTGTTCTGCGAGTACGATAAAACTAGAACTGAGTCCTTGCGTGAGCTCTGCGCGGAATGGCGCGTCGGTCGCCCAAAGCATTGCCGCCAAAAAAACGAGCGCAGGACCAAACAGCGCGAGATGCCGTGCGGGCATACTAGCGGAGCGGGTCATACCTTTATTTTTTTCATAAACACGCACGCGTCGGGAGCAATGTGGCTTTCGAAGTGAATTGTTTTGCCGCTCTCGAGTCGGTCCGGCGTACCCTCTCTCAGCGATTCACTTTTTGGGGTTTCTGCGCCCTCCACTAATAACAAAATGTCGTCGGCTTCCAGTTTTTTTATCAGCTCAATGGCGGCGGCATGTAGAGACCCAATGTCAGATCGGTCGGCGGTTCTCAGTGCGGTGGCTACTTTACTCGGTAGTCGCCATGTGTACGCAACCAATTCAAGACCGTGATTTCGCGCAATTGCGATGTCTTCGAAAAGAACACCCTGCCAAATGAGTAAACCGCCCTCTTCAAGTGCACGCGAGGCCTCGGTTATGGCAGGTTCGCGAACAAACCGAGGCAATTCGCATGCAAGCACCGCGCCAAGCGATTCGTCTGCAAATGGGAGCTGGCCCGCGTCTGCAGCAAGCTGCACCTCGCCACCCTGTGGCGGATTCGTTGTAATATTCGACACAAAAATGCGTTCGCGTTCGCGATCAAAAAAATCCGACGGTATCATTTGATATCCTCGATGTGTCGGTCCTGCCAATTCAACAAAAGGGCCTCGTCTTTGTGCGAGCGCCTCACGAATAGCGAAGTTTGCTTTGCTCCATTCAATGGTGGGCGCAGAACGCATCGATTCGGGGTTCATGAAATTCAGTTCATCGCGGCTTCGAGTGCGGCGCGGGCGGCCTGCGCGCCGTGATTGTGCGCCCCGCGAGAGCGTGCGCGCGCCTGCGCAAGTGTGTTTGTGGTAAGGACTCCCAGCCCCACAGGGACAGCCTCGTCGAGCTGTACGCGCATCAGCCCCTGCGTCGTCGCGTTCGCGAGGTACTCGTCGTGGCGTGTTTCCCCTTTGACGATGCACCCGAGCGCCACGAGCGCGTCGAGCTTTTTACGCCGTATGAGCCGCTGGGCCGCACTTGGTATCTCGAAGCTGCCGTATACACGCACGATGTGGAGATTTTTTTCCTGTACACCCCACTGCCGACACACCGCTCGCGCTCCCTCGAGGAGCTCGTCGGTAATGTCGTCATTAAAACGAGATGCGACAATGCCAACCTTCAATTTCGACGCATTTTGTATGGTCGCCTTTTTGAGAAATTCCTTGCGTTGCATGGTGGAACCGTATCACTTCTTACGTACCCCTGCCAGATACACAGCCGAGTGATCGAGCTCGATGTTGACCATATCACCCACGCCAACGTCACTGAGGTTTGTGGTGCAAAGCGTATGCGGGATGAGCGCGAGAGTGATATTGGGCCCGTCCCTGCGGGCAATCGTAAGGCTGACGCCATTGATGGCTATCGAACCGTGGAGGATTGCCTGCTGCGCCACACTCGCGTTTAGTTTGATGGTCACCTCCTTCGACATGCCGCGCGTGAGGACATCACGCACCGGCGCAGCCGTATCGACATGGCCCTGTACGGGGTGTCCGTCAATGCGGTTGCCAAACTTCAGAGCACGTTCGAGGTTTACCACTCGCCCCTTCGCGAAAGAGCCCGCGGTCGTTTTCGAAACTGTCTCCGGCATGTAGTCGACCTCGAAGGATGCGCTCATCGTGCGCACGACGGTCGAACACACTCCATCTATATTGATGCTCTGTCCCATTTTCAGTTTCCACGCGCGGGGCTTTCCTATTCGGACGCTTATGATATCGCCTGCCCGCTTCGCGGCGAGGACGCGTGCCTTCTTCTCGATAATGCCAGCAAACATAGGGCTAATTCTTAAAGTATTCCCGTGTGATTGCAATATCAGACTCTATCGCCTCTTTGAGTACTTTCTCCGATTCAAAGTCTGCCGCTTCGCGGATTTTTTTGTGTAGCTCAATCGTAATCTCAAGTCCATAGAGGTCATCCTCAAAATCAAGTAAGTGCGCTTCGAGCACGCCACGAGAGGAGTCGGCGAACGCTGCTGCGATATATGGTGCTGAGCCCTTCACATACACCCGAGCAGCGTAAATGCCGGCGACAGAAGCGTCGGTAAGTGGAATATTTATTGTCGGATACCCGAGCTCACGTCCGCGTCCGCGTCCTTTTTGCACAATACCGATGAATTTCATGGTGGTGAGGCTCGGCCATGGACCAAACCCTTCCAAGCAGTGTAAGGTTTTTTGACCGACTTTGCGACTGGGAGATTTTAGGGGGAACAATCTGAGCCTGACACGTGTGTTTATCTCCCTTCTACGTGTAAAAATTTCCTGAACAACTCTCGAAGGTCTTTTATGCCAACGGGTTTTGTGAGATGCGCAGTAAAACCCGCAGCGAGTGCTCGCTCCTTATCTTCGATGAGACCATATCCCGTAAGCGCGACAACAGGTGGTGGTGGTATGCCGCGGGTGCGCAGGGTATGAATGACCTTGTACCCATCCATGTGCGGCATGCCTATGTCTAATAGGATGACGTCAAAATCAGTGATTTTCGCGTGAGTCAGTAGCTCTTCGCCTGAGTAGACAGCTTCTGCTTGGCATCCGAGCTTATTGAGGAGTTTGACGAGCGAATCCGCAGCTTGCATGTTGTCGTCGACGACCATGACACGCTGCGTCATTCTCCCGACATTTTCACTCGAGCCCGGTTCAGACCCGAAGCTGATAGTGTCCGTGATTGGAAGCTTAACGATGAATTCACTTCCCCTGCCTCTTCCCGCACTCTTTGCTCCGATAGAGCCATGATGCAATTGCACTATTTTTTGCACGAGCGCGAGCCCTATTCCCAGCCCGCTCGAATTGCTACTGTGGCGTCCTTGATAATAGATCTCAAAGATACTAGGAAGGTCATCGGGGTCGATGCCCTCGCCATTATCGCGGATCCTCATAACCGCATCGTCGGCCTCTTTCGAAAGATCGACCCAGATGGAACCGCCGGATGGCGTAAATTTCACGGCATTGGAGATCAGGTTGGTGGCTGCTTGCTCGAGCCTCGTGTCATCTCCCCAGACAGGGAGATGCGTCGAAGGGTATGTGAAATGAAGCGTGATGTCAGATGCGCGCAAAAGCGCGTCTGATGCCTTGAGCGAGCGTTCGACGAGTTTGCGCAATTCTATAGTGTGAGGAACGATCTCAATCTTCGCCTGCGTGAAGCGGGTGACGTCCAGAAGGTCGCCAAGAAGTTTGGCGAGATGATCAAATTGATGCTCGATTCCCTCAAGCTCCTCGCGCACATCGGTCGTTGTTTCGCGGAGCTTCAGGAGCTCGAGCGCGCTCTTAATGGGGGCCAGAGGATTCCTCAATTCGTGCGAGAGCGAGGCAAGGAAGAGGTCCTTCGCCTTGTCGCGCTTAGCGATCTCTTCATCGAGACGGCCGTTTTCTAGAACAACACCGAGATCATTGCAAAATTCCTGAAAGAATTCGAAGTCATCACGGGTATACACTCTGCCCGACTTCGCGTACCCAAGCGAGAGAGCGCCCAGTGTCTTTCCTAGCGCACAAATAGGAATTATCATCAGCGATTTGAGCCCCAGTCGCTCCATCGCTTTGAGGTGCTCTGGCGAGCGTGCACCCTGCCGTATCGTCTCATTGGTAACAACAGGCACGAATTGCGCCTCGCCGGTGCGAATCACGGTGTAGAGGTCGCTCGAATTTTTCTCGGTCGTAGGAAATTTCTTCTCGAATTCAAAGAGGTAGTTGGTCATCTTTTTGTCCTGATGAATGACCGCGATGCGCTCTAAGCCATTGTTTTCGACAAGCACATCAATTGCGCACCAATCAGCGAGCAAGGGCACGGTCAACTTTGCCTTTTCCAAAAGCCATGTGCGGAAGTCTACTTTCGTAGAAAGTATCTTCGCCGATCCCAGCATGAAGCGAAGCTTGTCTTCGCTGGATTTGATACTCAAGAGATACTTTGCGCCGAGCGCATCTTCATTTTTCTCAATGGGGAGGGGTGTCATGCATATGTTACAACCATGCACGGCACAGCTAACGCCACGTATTGTACCATCGAATCATGAATTTGTCGTGAGCCTGAGCCGCCCCGCCGAGGCCTTCGCATAGAGGGTCAACGTCAACTAAAAACTTGGTTCCCCTTGCTCCACGAACGATAGAGATTTTCAATTCGATACACATATGGCGGAGAGGGTGGGACTCGAACCCACAAGCCCTTTCGGGCGCTAGTTTTCAAGACTAGTTCCTTACCATTCGGAGCACCTCTCCAATCAGGCTTTCACCCTACCATTAAGCCAACTTTTTTCTAAGTGATGCTCCTCGTAATGGCAGTTAGGGCAAATCAGCTCAAGGTTTGATAAGTCGTTATTATTTCTGTTTCTATCCCTGTGGTGGACATGTAAGATCTCGAGTTTCGAATACCCGCATCGCTCACACTTTGTGCCTCGTTGTGCGACAAGTCTATTTTTGAGTGCCCGCACGGTCACGACTTTATCGCGAGGTCGCGCACCGGTGTACTTTATTCCAGTTCTGTGTTTATTTGCGCACGCTCTGCTACACGTCTTTGCATTTTTGCTCGCCATTATGGGTGTCTTGCACACAACACACGGCGATTCGATCCTTTGTGAAATCGCATAACAAGGCAAGCCACAAAACGCCCTTCCTTTACTGACGCGAAGTAAGGCAGGTCGCCTGTATACGGATTTACCGCAAACGACACAATCTACATTAGGATTTCTTTTGTAGCGCTCAGTCACTCATCCAGTATACCAGTTGCAAAAGAAGCTACTTGAACGTGCGTGGATGATACAATTTGGTGAAATATGCCCGATCAACACGTTGTTTTGCGATGGAGCGCGTACGAGCACGAGCATGTTGAGCGCGGGAGCGATTGGTACTGGGCGCTCGGCATCGTTGCGGTGTCGGCCGCTCTCACCAGCATTCTTTTCGATGATTTCTTGTTCGCGGTTCTTATACTCCTCGCGGCAGTAGTCCTCGTCCTCCTTTCGCGCACGCCGCCGGAGAGCACGACATTCGAAATCTCGGAACGCGGTATCCGAGTAGGCACTTCACTCCATCGCTTTGATGAGGTCATCTCATTTTGGGTTGAGGACGAGAGCGGCAAACCGCACCTCTTGGTCGATACCACCAAATTCATGGCACCCAATCTCATCATCCCCATTGAACACATCGACCCCAATCTCGTACGTGCCTATCTCAAGGAGCATGCCGAGGAGGTACCGATGAAGGAGCCTGTCTCACACAAGATACTGGAATTTTTCGGATTGTAGCTCCGCTCACGTTCGCAAAAGCAGGAATATGTAGTATTCTCATTTCGTTCCTCGCTAGCTCCCGTAAGCAATAGCTTTCGGGAGCGTCGTTCGGAAAAATTGAGAATATGTAGTATTCTCATTTCGTTCCTCGCTAGCTCCCGTCGTTCAACGGATAGGACGCAACCTTGCGGAGGTTGTAATGTAGGTTCGATTCCTGCCGGGAGCACAAAAAGGTGATAGTCGCAAAATACTAGATACCGAACCGGAATGGTGCGGGCGTAAATGCATGATCGAGCACTTCTTTTTTCGGCTCGTCCGGATCAGGATTTCGCGAAAGATCGGCATCCTCCGGCCGGTACAGCTCGGCAAGAATCGCGTACGAATTACCGGCGACGAGTTCGTTTGGACAGACTGAGAGTCCATCGCCAGTGCATACATCGGTTTGTTCCGGTAACACCCAGAGATAAGAACTGCTCGCAATGAGGCGTCCGCCGATGAGTGAGAGCGTCCTGCCTGCGCCGACATCGTAGAGATACAGGGCGACCGCGGTACCGTTCACTCCACTATTGAGATTAAATTTCCACTGAATCGTGGTCGTCGCACCGTATGGTACGCCGGAGGTGCCGTCTATGGTCGAGGACGCGCTCCCTGCCGAGGATGTCGCTGCTATATCGACGGATGTCGTCGCGATGCGCTCATCGCCAGTTTGCGTTTCGCATTCAAGCTCGAATCGCGTGAGCCGTGATATCGGCGAAGTCGTCGCTACGCCGGAGGTGGAGGTGGCACTCGCGTTGCGGGCGGTGAAATCAGCCTGATCCGGACTCGATATCGTGCACGAACGCATGTCGGTAGTCACCCAGCCAATCGTCGATGTTTGCCCCGGCTGCACGGTTTTGGGGCTTGCGGTGAGCGTGATGCGCGGTCGCACGACCTCTACGGCACATTCTGTCGTCGTGCTGTTTGCGCCGTTGATACACGCGATACCGTATCGGACGCTCTTTACGCCATCGGGCACATTCTCCAGTTTTTGGTTCACGCTGCCCGAGTGCGCTCCACCTGCATTGAAACCGATGCTCCTGCTCTCCGTGGCGTTGGTGCATTTAAACGAGATGGCGATGGTGGCACCTTCTTCTGCCGTTTTTGGCTCACACGATATCTCGGCGGCCGGCATCGTGCCGCCTCCTCCGTCGCGAACGCATTGCCAGACGGGGCAGGCTGGGCTCGTCGGAAGTGCAGAGGTCGTCGTGATGCGCCATGATCCGCCCGAGCATGAACTATCGTCTGGTTTCGGCGGGAATGTACCGCACTGTCCAGTACCTGTACCGCCGGTACCACCACCGCTCGAAGGTGAGCACGGCACGGGCGGCTGCGGAGGATACGTGCTGTAGCCGCCGATGCTGCCGTAACCGGTCGGCGTGCTGAGTCCATAGTAGCCCTGACCGTATATGGAAGAGTTTGTCATGTAGGGGCTGATGCCGTAGGCTTGGGCCTGATACTGCGCCATCTGCTGCTGGTACTGGTACTGCTGCATCTGGTACTGGTACTGCTGCAGTTGCTGTTGGTACTGCAATTGGTATTGCTGCATCCCCTGCGTATCCGTCGGGCACGCAGGACCTTGGGGCTGATTCTGCTGGCCCATTGCCTTGAGGAGCCCTTGCGCAAGACCGCCCAAAAGTCCTTGCATAAATTGCTGACCGAAACCTCCGCTACTTTGCTGTCCTGCCGGCGGAGTTTCAGGAATATTCTGCGGACGCGGTTGCGGAATCGGGGTCTGAGGCGGGGCCTTTTGACACGAAGCGGCGCTTATTTTGCATGGATCCGCTGCGGGTGTCTGCGAGGCGGCGGCTTTGCGTAACTCTGCTTCTTGCGCTCGCAATAATTCTGCCTGCCGCTGCGCTTCGCGCGCCTGCGCGCTCACTTCCTGAGTGCACCCGACAGCGCCGCATCCAGCCAACGTTTCGCGCGCAGAACGCTCAAGCTCGGCTGCGCGGACCCCCGTCGTGTTTGCTATCTTTCTCAGCTCAGCGGCTGAAACACCGCCGCCGTCGAGCGACGGGTCATTGGGATTTGCCGTCTGTGTCGGACTGATTCCCTCTCTGCTCTCAAGCAGCGCGAGTTCGCTACGCTCAGTTGCTGAAAGCGAATTTTGGTCAAAAAGCTCTGCTTGCCGTAACGATTCAAGGGTCGTCCGCTCCGAATATGAGAGCGGAGTCTTAGAGCCCATGAAATCAGTGTCGCCGTGGTCCGCTGTCGGAGCAAGAGTCCGCTTGTACTCACATTCTACCGTCAAACAATAATTGTTTTTCCCTACATCGGCGACACTGCCGGCCGGCTTGCTCCACGGATCGTCGACCGGCGCGACCGCTGTCGTTTGCGACGCTTTGAGTTCTGCGAGTCGCTTCTCCTGCGCGAGGATTCCATCGAGCTCCGCTTGTGCCGTAACTTTTTGCTGTATCAAATCCTTCCGACCACTGTCAGTCAGCGGGTCGATGCCGTACTCTGCCGCCGCCGCATCAGCTCGCTTGAGATCGTCATCCACTCTCGCGATTCTTTGCTCCGCATCGCCACGCGCCTCATCAAAATTGAAATTCGGGTCAGTCGCTGGTCCCCCTTCAAAAGCGTCCGGCGTCGATGCAACTTGTGTTTGCGGTGCGTTCAAATCAAGCGATGGGTCATTTGCGTCGGGTGTTATGGGATCATTCTGCCGCTTCTCTCCGAATCCTTCGGCCGCCCAGTTGTCGGCGAGATATCCGTCGTACGCAGGCTTCGGGTCACCTCCCTCATATGTCCAATCAGCGTGCCCCGTGAACTGTGACGGTAGTATATCCGCACCGAGGTTCGGCGCATTCGCCGCGACGTTGGGTAGCGAGGCGGGCGTCGCATTCTGCTGAGCATCGAGCCCCGCCTCGAATTCATTGTAGCCGCCCGCTCCCGGCAGCGCTCTTTCCACCACATCTCCGACCGTCGCGTTAGCCGCACCGCCTTGGAAATCACTCTGAAGGTCAAAATTCCTTTCAAACCCACCGCTTGAAACGCGTGCTGAAAAATCGCTATTTTTATCAATGGTAATAGCATGGCCGCTGGCATCATTTACGGTGTACACACCTTTCGGGAGCTCCGCTATCGGAGTTGAGAGAATTCCCTGATCCGCACCCGCCTTCCATGTTGCGTCCGAAATATTCTTGAACCCTGACGTGTCCCAGCCACCGGAGAGACTCTGCACGGAAGGCTCCAGCCCCGCCAAGCTCGCTGTCTGGATGAAGCTCGTCGGTCCGCTCATCGGCAGCTGGTAGCTCTGTGGTAGGTCCGCCATCTGGAGCGGGCGAGCGTTGTCCCACGAAGCAGCGGTGAAGCTATCTGGTGTATTCGCAGTGGGAACGTTCTGAAACATCTGGTCGGTGTTCCACCAGCTGTTTGCTCCGGTAAAGGTGCTCTCGCTCACCTGATGCGAAAGACCAGTGAGTGCCGTGTATTCGGGCGAAGCTTGTGTGAATCCGCTCGCGGGCAGTCCGCCAAAACCG
>DATECE010000011.1:0-3068 GCA_036516595.1 Minisyncoccota bacterium
CTATCGCTGAAATGAATGCGATCGACGTGTTCGTCATTCTCGATTTGAGCAGCTGCGTAGCCAGTGAGATCAAGATTGGTGCGTACAGAAACGGGGCTCAGCGTCGTTGCGAGTGTGCTGCCGCTCTCGACATTCGCACGAGTAACAACAAATGTGCTCTCTTCGCTGTCGCTTATGCTCGTGCTCGAGTTCGTTTCTGTGTCACCCTCAACTCCTTCTGCGTCGCGTCCGAGTATGCTGTTGACCAAGGTCGTGAGCGATCCTCGGATACTTTGGTCGGATGAACTCAAGGGTGCATCGGCTTCGCCGGCCGCCGAAGCGTCGAAGGAGCTTGAATCTGCACTCCCAGAGACTGAAGCACCCGCGCTACCGCCCACCGAGACGCCCGTAGGACATGCAGCGAATGCGCAATTGAGGCCCGTACGGCCGACGTACGAACCATCAGGACAGAGCTTCGCTTCTTGCGTGCACATGACCGATCCCTCGCTCTGCGCCACGCCCACCGAAATCGCCGCCACCGGCAAGGCGATGGCACTACTGACGACAAGAAGAGCCGCGCCCGTGAACAATTCTTTTTTCATCATAGGTATTGTGAATACGGATAAATCTTCTGCGTAGTTCAACCTCAAGGTACGGAGCCCCGGCAGACTCCGTGCTCTGAGGTCGAAACTACGACTCCCATAGAGACGCGCCACAAAGCGCCGCCTTTCATGAGGAGCGGACTACGGCACGGCAAATATGAACTCAATATGAAGGTGATATTGCCCGTATTTCACTCGCACGAGAGCCAATATCTATCGGGTACTCCCCCGTGAAGCACGAAGTGCAGAATCGTTCTTTCGGCTCACCGGTGGCGCGTATCATTCCGTCGAACGAGAGGAAGCTGAGCGATGTAGAGCCCAAAAATTCTCGCATCTCCTCAATGCTCTTTACCGCCGCGATGAGCGAGTCCTGCTCTGGTGTATCTATGCCATAGAAATCGGGATACCTGACGGGCGGTGACGAGGACAGGAAATGCACTTCTTTTGCACCAGCGTCGAAAAGCATTTTGACGATTTGTCTCGAGGTCGTACCGCGCACGATACTGTCATCGATGACGACAAGACGCTTTCCTGCTATCACCTCCAGTATGGGGGTAAGTTTCGAGCGCACACCTTGTTCTCGAATGTGCTGTTCGGGCTGAATAAATGTTCGGTGGATGTATCGATTTTTTGCGAGCCCGAGTTCAAACGGAATACCGGTCTCTTGCGAAAAACCGATTGCCGCTGCCGTCGCTGTCTCGGGGACCGGAATCACGACATCTGCCTCAATCGAGTTCTCCCGTGCGAGCTCCTTACCGAACCGCTTGCGGACATCGTATACCGAGCGACCAAGGAGCATGCTATCGGGGCGCGCGAAATATACGAATTCAAAAATATCGAGTTTCGGCTCCGCTTTCGCCAGCTGCTGCGAGTGCACGCCGCTTTTGTCGATGACGACCATCTCGCCGGGCTCGACGTCACGCAGGTATTCCGCACCAATCGGACCGAAAGCACAGGTCTCCGAGGCCACGATGTACCCGCCGTTGAGCCGTGCGAGCGAGAGCGGCCGGATGCCGCACTTGTCTCGGAGTGCAATGAGGGCGCCCGTCGACATGATGAGGAGCGAGAACGCGCCCGTCATGCGCGGGTACATATCGCGTATCGCCTCTACGAGTTCTTTGCCCTCGCGCATCGAGGCGGCAATTGCTTCGACCATCATGCGAGAGTCGGAGAATTCTTCTGTATCGACATCGCGCTCGTGGAGGTACTCTGCCAGCAGAGTCGTGTCGGGCAGATTGCCATTGTGCACGAGCGTGATGGCTCCGTCTTCTGGACCAGAACAGAGTGATATCGACGCATTAAGAGACGGTCTGTCGTCCCCGTACGAGATGCGTTTTTTCGAAACTTCACCACTTCCAGAGGCGAGCATCGGCTGCGCATGCTTTACCTTCGATCCGCCAGTCGTCGAGTAACGATTATGGGCCACCGCGATGTGACCCTTCAAATTACCGATGAGTTCTTCGTTGAATACTTGTGAGACGAGTCCCATGCCCTTGTGCACCGTGATGGCCGAGCCGTCGGAGACTGCGATACCCGCACTTTCTTGTCCGCGGTGTTGCAGTGAATAGAGTCCGAAGTACGAGAGGCGGCTCGCGTCGAGACCCTCGCCGAAGACGCCGAAGACCGCGCACTTCTCCCCCAATTCACCGGAGAATGTGCGTTCGTTGGAGTCGGTCATGTGCGTCGATTGCATCAATAAGAAATGGCGTGTCCGACTGGCCAATACAAGACGACTTTCCTCATGGAGACACTATACCCCATCAGAGGGAGCGGCTCAGCGGGGGTACAGTGCAAAACTATCGGAGCCGTATAGTGCGAGAGCGAGCGTTGCGAGAGCGAGTCCGAAATCGCGAACGCCAATGGCGGTCAACCCTATTTCGAAAATAATGACAAACAAATGGAGAGCAAGCGCGAGTGCCGCATATCGGACGAATAGTCCGAACGCGAGACACACACCGAGCAGCGTTTCGAAGGCACCATTGAGTAAAACAACGAGCTCAGGGTCGAGCCCAAGAGCGGCAGTCCAAGCGGGAACCCACGACACCCACGCGCCGGAATCTGTCAGTTGCGTGAGCCCAAACCACAGATACACCGCCGCGAGCCCGAGTCGGAGCACGACGGGCGCCCATTCTCGCACCGTCAGTTTCATATGCCGAGCTGCCCTATCTGGTATGTCGCAAGAATATCGGCCTGCTGCTTCGCATCGCCATGCTGCCCGCGGAAAGCTGCGGTGCCGTCGGTGCCACAAAGACCGAGAATTGCCGCGCGACCACCAGGGTGCAACGGTATCCACCCCGTAAGGTCGTACACGTTGCCGCTAATGGTCACCCAGCAACTAGTGGCGTCCTTGTGTTTTGAAACCTCTTCCATCGAGTAGATGACAGCGCTGTCGCCTGTAACCGCGTTCGGGGTCGGTGCCGGCTTTTCGGTGCGCTGCAGCAGGACCGTACCGCCGACAATGACGATGAGTCCGATGCCGATTAGTAC
>DATECE010000012.1:0-3436 GCA_036516595.1 Minisyncoccota bacterium
GAGGAATCGGTCTGGTGAGCCGACGAGTGCACGATGAATCATGACGGGTGTTTGTGCGCTCCCGTCCTCCGATGTGTATTCGAGTCCGAAGCGTGCGGGCATGGTGCGGTCTACCTGAATGGTCGAAATCTGCCACTCTCGCCCTATCGCGTCTACCGCCATGATGTCCATCTTGGGACCATAGAACGCGGCCTCACCTTCTGCTCGTTTAAACGGAACGCCACTTTTCTCAAGCACACGTTGCAGCTGCTCCTCTGAACGTTCCCACGCCTCGTCCGACCCGAGATACTTCTCTTTATTATGAGGGTCTCTGAGAGAGAGGCGAATCCAGTAGCTGATATTGTACGATTTGAGTGCCTCCTGAATTGCGCCAAGTACTGCAAGCAGCTCCGCCTCCACCTGGTCCTCGCGGCAAAAGATGTGCCCGTCATCTTGCGAAAAGGCACGCAGGCGGGTGAGGCCGGAGAGTTCCCCAGGGCGTTCATCGCGATAGAGGAGTGCGAAATCAGCGTAGCGGATGGGGAGGTCACGATAGCTCCGCGGTTGCGACGCGTATATCTGCGTGTGCTGCGGGCAATTCATCGGCTTCAAAAACATCTCGTCCGAGACGTATTGGGAACGGACGCTCAACATATCATCCTTGTACGCGTCGTAGTGGCCCGAAATCTTGAAGAGCTCAGCTTTGTTTATATTTGGCGTTTGCACTTCTCCGAAACCGAGCCGGTCGTTGAGCTCGCGCGAATAGGCGATGATGGCGTTCCTTATGTACGCGCCTTTGGGCGTGTACATCGGCATGCCACTACCGACGAGGTCTGAAAAAACGAGCAGGTCCTGTTCGCGCGCAATCTTCCGGTGGTCTCGTTTCTTGGCTTCTTCGCGTTGGGCAATGTACGCGTCGAGCTCGGCCTTTGTGTTGAATGCGAGCCCGTAGATGCGGGTGAGCATCTTGTTTTTCTCATCGCCGCGCCAGTAGGCGCCGGCGATGCGGTCGAGCTTGAAACTATCCGGTGCGATTTCCTTTGCGGGATTGTCGACATGGCCACCTTTGCAGAGGTCGACGAGTCCGGGGGCATTGTGAAAAGTAATCTCTTTACCCTGACCTGCGAATTCTTCGATAAGCTCGGACTTGTATGTGTTCCACGCGAATTCTTTCAGAGCTTCTTCCTTGCTCACCTCCTTCTTCTCGAAACCGGTCCATTGCGGCAAGAGTTCCCGCATTTTCGCCTCAATCTTCGGCAAATCGGCATCGGTTATTGTCCCCGCAATTTCAAAGTCTTGATAAAAACCGTTGTCGATTGCCGGCCCGATGGCATTTTGGGATCCCGGCCATAATTCGCGCACTGCGGCCACGGTGAGGTGTGCGAGGGTATGCCGGATATGCTCTACGTCAGCCATATAATGAGTGATGATAGCAGGATTCTGCGGCGGGGCAAAAAAATGAAGATGGCGCACGTGAAGTGCGCCATCAGCCATGTCCGAACCGAATTGTAGTCGAGGGTTAGTGTGCCTGCTCCGCCGACGTTGCGAGTTCGGCAAGTCGCGTGCACACGGTGCACGCTTGCCGTCGCTGCTCGGCCGGCATCCTCGGCGAGGCGCGGACAACCTTGACGAAACGTCGCGTCAAGTCGTAGAGGTGAGCATCCGAGCGGACCCGCACGTTTGCCGCCTTGAAACCCTCACGCAGAGTTACTCGCAACGGTTCGTACCGTTTCGACAGGAAGTCCTTCCTGTTCGCGGTGAGCTCGTCGAGCCGAGCCGCGCAACTGACGAGCAACCGACTGTCAATCTTCTCGCCGCCTTCACGTACGCCGGTAAGCTTCTCGAGCTCTCCGGCGATAAGCCCGACGCCAATATCCGCGAGTACTCCCGCGTTAACTTCCCCAGATGTCATTCTCGTCACTCCTTGGATTTCTGATTTCGAATGGCCTCTTCGGTGCATGTGTACACCGTATTCAACAATACAGTCGTGAGAGCGAGTGTCAACCGAAGCCGCTACAAGGCCTTCGCCTTTTCTGCTACCCCGATGCAGATGCTACGCATCGCAACGGGGCAGGCTCCACTCGGCTACAGAGCTTTTGCCTTTTCCGCTAGAAAGCTGGGTTGACCGTTGCGGTCAGAAATCTTTCCCCTTAGCATGATGCAATTGCCGAGTAAGAGCACGCTCTCGTGCTCCTTGAGGACACGGGGAAAGGCGACGACCTCGATAGTGTCCGTGAAATCAGCGATGCGGAGGAAAACCATGCGCTCGCCGTTTTTTGTGAGGATGCTCTGCGATGTCTCGATAAATCCCGCGATGACCGTCTCGACGCCGCGCAGATGCTCCTTGGCATACTTGATGCTGTTCTTTACGTTGCTGAGTTTCTCCTTATGTTTGTCGAGCGGGTGCCCCGAGATGTAAAGACCGAGCAACTCCTTTTCCCATTTGAGTTTCTCGTCGAGCGGAGCCTCGGGCGCGTCCTCAAGCTCGATTCGCAGCTTGTGCCCAGCCTCCGCAGCACCGAAGAGCGAGCCTTGGTCCGACGGCGCCTTCGCCGCCTCTCGGTGGAGCGAAAGGATTCGTTCGATGTTTGCAAGGAGACGTCCACGCTCTCCGAGCTCGTCGAGCGCACCCGACATGATGAGCGCCTCAAGCGATTTCTTGTTGAGGTTTTTGTCCGTGATGCGGGCTAGAAAGTCCGAAATGTCGGAGAATGGCTGTGCGGCCATGATACTCTCCGCGACACCTGTACCGAAATTCTTGATGGAGTAGAGACCGAAGCGGATGGTGGAATTGTCGACCACCGTAAAGTTGCCCTTGCTTTCGTTTACCGATGGCGGCAAGACCGTGATACCCATTCGCTTGCACTCCGCGACAATCTCCGCAATCTTCTCGACGTCTCCCGCGTCGGCAGTGAGAACCGCGGCCATGTAATCGACGGGGAAGTTGGCCTTCATGTAGGCGGTCTTGTAGGCTAGATTGCCGTAGCTCGCCGCGTGCGCTTTGTTGAAGCCGTACGCCGCGAATGTCTCTA
The DNA here is from genome assembly GCA_036516595.1 of Minisyncoccota bacterium. Lineage (GTDB taxonomy): Bacteria > Patescibacteriota > Minisyncoccia > Phycocordibacterales > UBA2100 > UBA10103. The sequence goes on from DATECE010000012.1 coordinate 3,012, forward strand.
TCTGCTGCCACAGCTTATCCGCCTTTTGTGTGGAGAGCCCGCGCTCGATGACGCCGCCCACGAATTTCTCTTTCTGCGCAGCCATCTCCTCGGGTATCTTCTTGCCCATCGCTTTTCTGAATTTGTCGGCCTCGCCCCAGCTGTAGCCGGCGAGTTGAACGGCAATCATCATGACGTCGTCCTGATAGATGAGGACGCCGTACGTGGGCTTCAAGATGGGCTCCATGCGCGGGTCGAGGTAGGTGACGCGAGCGGGGTCGCGCTTACGGGCGATGTACTCGGGAATAAATGCCATCGGGCCGGGGCGGTAGAGTGCGACCATTGCGTTCAAGTCGTGCACGACCGTCGGACGGAGGTCTTTGAGGTATGCGGTCATGCCGCTGCCCGCCATTTGGAAGACGCCGAGGGTCTCGCCACGGGTAAGC
>DATECE010000013.1:0-4603 GCA_036516595.1 Minisyncoccota bacterium
CGACGATAGAGTTCCTCGAGCTCCGGCACTTCGGCGAGCGCACCTTTTATCGTTACCGGAAAACCTTGCTTGCCGAAGGGGATGAGCTTGGCAACAGCGTCGCCCGTACCATAACTGTGTCCCAATGCACGCGCGACATCGCGCACAGCTGCGCGCGCCATCATGGTGCCGAAGGTACCGATTTGCACGACATGCGTGTCCCCGTATTTTTGTCTCGCATATGCAATGAGTTCGTCGCGGCGGTTGTCGGCTATGTCCATGTCGATATCCGGCGCAGACGGACGCTCCGGATTGAGGAAGCGTTCGAAGGGCATGTTGAATTTGATGGGGTCGACTGTCGTAATGCCGCAGAGGTACGAGACGAGCGAACCGGCTGCACTGCCGCGTGTATTGGTGAAAATGCCCGTTTGCCGCGCGTATGCAAGCAGGTCCGAGACGATGAGGAAATACGATGCGTAGCCTTTTTGCGCGATGATACCGAGCTCGTAATCGATGCGCTCGCGGAGTGCAGGGCTGAGCACGAGTCCGCGCTCCTCGATGCCCGCCTCCGCGAGTTTGCGGAGCTCCGCATTGTCTGAGGAGCCCTGTGGGATAGGGAACGTGGGGAAAATCGCCTGTCCTAAATGCAGTTCGAGCTGACAGCGCTTGGCGATGGCGAGAGTGTTGTCGAGCGCCTCGGGGATGTCCTTGAAAAGTTCGATGGCTCGCGCGCGCGATATGAAAGAGAAATCCGGCAGGTTCTCGATGAGCTCTCGGTCAAGCACGGACGCTGTGCGTATCTTGCCCACCAATTCACGCGCGACTGCATCGTCCGCGTCGAGATAGTACGAATCCTGAGCCGCGACGAGCGGCACCTGCTCGGATTTGGCGAGCTCGATAATTTTTTGTACGCGGGCATCGTGACCCTCGACGTCCGGATGGTGCGTAACCTCCGCAAAACAATCGTTGCCGAAGAGTTTTTTGTACCAACTGAGTGTTTGCCGTGCCCGCTCGCTGCTTCCGCTATCGATTGCTCGCACATGCTCGCCGTCTTCTGCGGGGAGCAAGGCGATGAGGCCTTCGGCGTACGTCTCGATGAGTTCTCGGTCGATACGAGGTCGGGCGTAAAAGCCTTCGAGGTAGCTTTTTGATACGAGCTGAATGAGATTTTTATACCCTCTCTCGTTTTTAGCGAGAAGGACAAGTCGCGAGGGGTAATCGTCGGTACGGTGCTCTTTGTCGTGACGTGTACGCGGAGCGACGAAAAAATCGACGCCGATGATGGGCTGTATGCCTTTCTCTTTGCACTCTTTGTAAAATTCGACGGCGCCGTACATGTTGCCGTTGTCGGTGAGCGCGAGGGCCGTTTGGCCGTCGCGGAGAGCGCGCGCTACGAGATCCTCGATTTTCGGGATTGCCTCGAGGAGGGAATAGTGCGAATGGACATGTAAGTGCACAAAGTCTCTCATAGGCAACACGATGAACGCGCTTGCCCCGTAGCCACTCGAGCGGAGCGAGAGTGTGGTACTGGGGCGCTCATACATGGCAGTATACCCCGTGAGATAAGTCGGCAAGATTTCACAAAAATCCGATTATCTATGGAAAATTACACGTGAATGTGCGACTGTGAATATATCTCATGGGGTATACCCCGTGAGATAAGTCGGCAAGATTTCACAAAAAATAGATTTTTTTGTGAAAAACAGGATGTGTGAAAGTACCGATGTCCCTAGGTCTTCCCAGTATATGGTGTGCACGCCGCACTCATTTTGAGATTCGGAGGAAGAGACATACAGTGGTGGCAGCATGCAAAATGCAAGGTGAAGTCGAGCCGTCTCGACGTCGGGGAGAAGTCATGTCAGGAACGCCAGAGAATCCACTCGAAGCAAACATAACGGGAGAGACGCCCGCGCCCGCGAGCGGCGCCAAACCGGAGCACGTGGCCGAGCGGATTAGGCAATTCTTCGGAAGGACGGGATACGTTCTTGTCGGCGAGATTACGTTTCCTACCGAGGGCGTCTGCTCGTTCATGATTCGGGAGGCGAGGTTCGGCGGTGAGCCGTGGGTCGTCACAATCGGAGAGCCGCCAGCGGGGAGCGTATCAGAATAGCCGGTTCTCGGTGGAACGTGGAAATGGGTCGCAGGCTTCGGCAGGCGACCCAAACTTTTTGATACTATAGAGAGGCAATGCGATGCGTTATCGGTATCGACGAAGCCGGACGCGGACCGCTTGCGGGCCCCGTCTCGGTCGGTGCGGTCTTAGTAACCCACGATTTTGACTGGACACGTATCGAAGGTGTTCGAGATTCAAAGAAACTCCCCGAAAAGACACGCGAGAGGATTTATGAGCGGGCGATAGAGCTGCAAGAGGCATCATGTTTGCGATTTGCGGTAGCTACGTCGTCCGCCACATATATAGATTCGTACGGAATTGTTCCCGCTATCAACCGCGCGCTTGCAGAAGTTCTCACAAAACTTGGCAGCAATCCACACGACACACGCGTGCTCCTCGACGGCTCTCTCAAAGCTCCCACGAAGTACATACATCAGGAAACCATCATCCGTGGCGATGATTCAGAACCAGCGATTTCACTAGCGTCGATTATGGCGAAGGTGACCCGCGATCGATTGATGAAACAACTCGCTCCCCAGTACCCCTCGTACGGCTTTGATGTGCACAAAGGCTACGGCACGCTGATGCACCGGAAGCGCATCGCCGAGCACGGCCTCTCTGAATTGCATCGCACGACATTTTGTACGCGCATCCTCCTACCTGCGCAGGCAGGCAGCGTCGAACCGGACGCTTTTCAAGAGGATAGAGTTGTTGTATAAGTGTCGCAGTCGACACATCGGGAGGCATACATGCCAATCGAAGTTGTAATACTTTTAGCGCTTGTCCTCACGCTGCTCTATGGGGTATGGAGGGCCCCCGCGTGGAGTCGGGATGCCGCGCGCACTCTCATGCTCGGTTATGCTGGTTCGCCACGTGGTCGAGAGCCTACGCCTGCCGAACTCGTCTCGGGCGTCGAGCGGCGGAGGGATCGGCTGGTTCAAGGTGCGCGCTTCTTCGTGCTGCAGGCAAAGAGCAAGTGGCCTGAGGTGGACATCGCACTCCTTGAGAAGTCAGAGACCATTCTCGGGGCACTCTTTGACGCGGGTCTCGCGCGCTCAGACAGGAGCAAGCTCTTGGAGGACGTACGCAATCTGCGTAAGCTCGCAAAAGCGCTTGCGGCGCGCGGCGGGTGTCCGGACGCGCTCCACGCCCAACTTCGCCGCTGGTCATCCGAGCTGTATGGATGGGCGCAGGTCTGTCACCTCATGCTTCCCCAGCTTGAGCGTTAACGCGGATTACGGCCGCTGCACTCACGGGTGCCGCGGCCGTTGCTTTTTGTGGCTAGAACTGTATAGTGGCGCCGATATGGTAGTACGAATGCGTCGCAACAGATCAGAGACCGCCAAGCGGCGCTCCCACCACGCGCTCGTGACGTCGCGCTCCGTGCGTTGTGAGTGCGGCGCGATGCGCCGCCCGCATCATGCATGCCCCGAGTGCGGCAAATACAACGGCAAGGTCATCATCGATGTCGTCGCGCGCGCGAAGCGTGAGCAGCGCCGTCTCAAACGAAAAGACACCGAACTCAAAGCAAGCGGCCGCGCGACAGAAAAAGAAGCGGAGGTCGACGCCAAGTAGCATAATTTTTTGTGAGGTTTTCCCCACGCGTTCACCCCGTGAGAAAAATAGTATCGGTTGTGATTGCGACACATGCGTCCCCAGCAGTCTTTTGAATGCATGAGTGAATCTTTCCCCAGTTTTCTCATGGGGTTCACCCGCGCTTAAGTCTTGTAGTGTAGACTTAGTCGTATTGTTCCTTTATGGCGAATCGGCATCTGGCACGGTCGGTAGTTCTGCAGGTTCTCTTTGAACGGGACGCCTCGAGTGCGATGTCGCTCGATGATTGCGTCTCGCGTCTCGCAGATTACGCCAAGGAATTCGGTGCGCGGGAGAGCGACATGTCGTTCATGAAGGCACTCCTTCAAACCGCTATCGCCAAACAGAAAGAAATAGATGAGGTCATTGTGCGCGCGGCACCCGAGTGGCCGCTCGAAAAGATTGCGGCCATCGACCGCAACATACTCCGTCTCGGCCTCACAGAACTCCTTTTTGCAGACCGTGCGCAAGTACCGGCAAAGGTCGCAATCAATGAAGCAATCGAGCTCGCAAAATCTTTTGGCAGCGGCTCATCCGGTCGATTCGTCAACGGCGTGCTCGGTGCCGTCTACGTCGAACTTGGCGAACCGGGGAAGAACGAGGGTTCTGGCAGAAAAAAAGAGCTCCCCAAGAATGGCAAGATGCCGCTCGAAGAGCTGGTTGGTGCGGTCGTCTACGCGCGTGAGGGCGCAGAGGTCTACCTCGCACTCGTGCACGACATATTCGGCCACTGGACGCTCTCGAAGGGGAAGCTTCAGCCCGAGGAAAAGCATGAAGACGGCGTGCGTAGAAAAGTAAAAGAAGAGATCGGTCTTGAGGTCGATGTCGAAGAACAGCTCGGTGAAAATGAATATATCGCTAATGACAGCAACGCCTCCGGCGGAAAAAAGAAGCGCCACGCACGGTACTTCCTCGCGC
>DATECE010000014.1:0-7010 GCA_036516595.1 Minisyncoccota bacterium
CGGTACTCATTGCCCGTCATGCAAAATCTTCATTGAGGACACCCTGAATGACCAAATTGGTATCGAGCAAACAGTGGTCGATTTGAAACGCGAAACTGTCTCGATTGAAACTGCTTTAGATGACAGTCAGCACCGGCTCGCGGAGATACTGACAGGAAAGATTATGCACAATGGCTATACGCTTTCTGTTGAGAAGAAAGCTAAAGAGAAAAAAGACACAGGGGCTTTCTGGCAGGCGCTTCCGATTGGACTCGCATTTCTTGCCATATTCTTTATTGTCCAAAAGTCGGGAATACTGAACTTTGGTTTAGGAGGCACAATCACGCCGGTAACGAGTTTCATCATTGGTCTCGTAGCGTCCGTCTCAAGTTGTCTTGCGGTCGTCGGAGGGCTTGTCCTCTCTCTTTCGGCAACGGTGTCTCAGGACAAAGTAAGCGATGTAAAACCAATGGTGCTTTTTCATGGCGGAAGACTGGTGAGCTTCGCTGTGCTTGGGGGGCTTCTCGGTACGATTGGCGGGGCGGTAGGCATAAACTTCACCGTGTCGGCTGTGCTCGGGATTATCGCCTCGACTATCATGATAGTGCTCGGCCTCAATCTAATAGGCGTATTTCAGAAAAATATGATTGCTCTGCCCGCACACTTATTCAACGTCTTCCGAAAAGTTGAACACAAGACAATCGCACCGTTCCTTATCGGCGTCGGCACGTTCTTCCTACCCTGCGGGTTTACTCAGGCGATGCAAGTTGCGGCACTTTCGAGCGGCTCGTTTCTTTCGGGCCTCCTCATCATGACCGCGTTTGCGCTCGGCACGCTCCCGATGCTCGCGCTGCTCTCGTTTGGCTCTGCGTCATTCGCGCAATCAAAATACGCCCCGCTCTTTTTTAAGGCGGTCGGAGTGGTCGTCATTGGTCTCGGCACCTTCGCGTTTCTTGCGGGGCTTGCCGGCCTCGGTATCATCCAACCCTTATTTAACATATAATTGTGCGCATTCCCCTATGCAAAAGAGCATTCTCATATCGATTGCAATAAGCGCCACACTCATTGGCGGAACACTGTACTATTTCGTACAGAATTCGGCCTCTTCGGGAGGAGGCGCGGCGCAATCACAGAATATCGAGGTCAGGGATGGGGTGCAGTATGTGACGATAACTGCGAAGGGCGGATACTCTCCGCTCTCATCGCTCATCGCATCGGGTTTGCCCACGAAACTAGTCGTCAAGACAAACGGTACATTTGATTGCTCAGCCTCACTCGTCGTACGATCTCTGGGATTTCAAAAAATACTGCAATCTACGGGCGAAGAAGTAATCGATTTAGGTATCCCAAAAGCCGGAGAAAAAATCCAAGGGGTGTGCGGAATGGGGATGTACTCTTTCCAAATCAACGCAAGCTAGGGTTTAGTTGGACAACCCGCGAATCTGCGGAGAGGGAGGGATGCGGCCAAGAGCTCGTTTTGATTCCGTCGAATCAAAACTCCTCACCACAAGAGTACTTCAAGTTTCTAATTCGCGTCGCTCAAAGAAACTTTGGTTGCTCGGCCCTGCTCGCGCGACCCGTCGTACTCGACGGGTACCCCGCACTCGCTTTCGAATCCCTCTCGCAATGTGCGCAGGCACATTGCTCCTCTCCTTCTACGCAAAAAGCGCCTTGCGGCACTTTTTACTTCGGCGGAGAGGGAGGGATTCGAACCCTCGGACCGGTTCCCCGGTCAACACATTAGCAGTGTGTTGCATTCGACCGCTCTGCCACCTCTCCGTGTCGGCCTAGTATACAGATTTCATCAACGGCGCGCGAGGGTTCGTCGGAAGCGCGATAGAATTGTTCTATGAGAGATGGGGACATACTTGAATTCATCGCTGTGGTCGCAATTGCGGGATGCGGCATCGTTATCTCACATATTGTGTCCGCGAACGTGTTTTTGCTCGGCGTCCTTTCGAGCAAGCGCTTCGCAATTACGATCGTAAACGCCGCGCTCGTGTGAAGACGGCCGAACGACTGAGCAAACGCATACGGTTTTGGACCTACATGCGCTCACCACTCCTCAGAAAACTCGTCGACAACATTGCATGGTACATGCCGGACTGGTACGTCACGCACAGTTATAGGCAACTTCTCAAGGAGGAGATTTGAATTAGGCCCTCGCAAGTGCGAGACAGGTGACGGTCGCGCCCGCGCGCCTGAGTGGTGTCGCGGCATTCACAAGCGTCGCGCCTGTCGTCGTCACGTCGTCAATTAGAAATATATGCGTGTCGCGTATCGTATCTTCGTCGTGGCACGCAAACGCTCCCGCGACATTTGAGAGCCTCTCGCTCCGAGCCAATTTCGTCTGAGGTAGCGTCGAGCGCGTGCGCTCGAGCGTCTCACTGTTCACAAAAGAGAGGGAACCGTCCCTGAATTCAAGAGGCAAATGGTCGAGCACCTTTTGTATCTGGTTGAATCCTCGCTCACGCCCACGCGAAGGGTGCAGCGGCACCGGCACGAGGAGCAGAGTCTTTGTAGAAAACGTGCGGTGCGATGCAACCTCTTCGCGCAAAAAATCTGCGAGTGCTGACGCGAGAAGGCGTGCGGCACGCGCCGAGCCGTCATACTTCAGCGATTGAATGAGTGCCGCGCTCCCGCCGCTCTCATAGTTCATGAGTGTGGTGATACGCGTACCGAGCAGGTCGTGGACGGTCGGGGAGAGGGCGAGGTCTTCGGCGTCTGTCGTGCGCACGCGCCGTGTCCGCTCTCGGAGTGGCGCAATGGCGTCGATGATGTGTGAGAGCAGTGCGACAAGCGCCTTCATCATGTCGCTATTCTAGCGTGTGGTACTGTGATGGCGTGACTAATCTTGCGCAGAAGCGATGTATCCCATGCGAAGGCGGCGCTCTGCCGCTCAGTCGGGAGGATTCCGAGAAATTACTCAGAGAAGTGAGCGGCTGGGAGCTCTCAGTAGATTCGCGCGCGATATCGCGGCTATACACATTCAAGAATTACGTAGACGCGATGGATTTTGCGAACAAAATCACGCCCATTGCAGAGGGTGAAGGACATCATCCGGACCTTTCGATAGGGTGGGGAAAGGTCCGTGTCGAACTCACGACGCATGCCATGAGTGGACTCAGCGAGAATGATTTTATCGTTGCTGCGAAAATAAACGAGATATCCGCTTAGTCCCACAACGTTTCATTTTCCGCCGTGTGGCGCGTACGCGTACGCTATACTTAGTTGAATGGCGTTCTCTATCAAAAATCTCTTCGGCGGATTGTTCGGAGGTGAGCGTGGAGGGAGCGTGCTCGGCATTGATATCGGCGGTTCTTCTGCGAAAATTGTCCAGCTTCGCGCCTCGCGAGGCGTCGCCGTGCTCGAGACGTACGGCGAGATTGCGCTCGGCCCGTACGGCGGGCAGCCCATCGGCAAAGTCGTCAAGCTCACACCGGAGAAGACGGCGGAAGCGCTGCGCGCCCTCATGAAAGAAGCCAACGTGACCTCGACGCTCGCGGGCGTCTCCATTCCGTTTGCCTCATCGCTCGTTTCCATCATTGATCTCCCCAAAGTCGACGAAGCATCGCTCAAGCGCATCATCCCCATTGAAGCCCGCAAATACATACCCGTGCCCGTTTCAGACGTCTCACTGGACTGGTTTGTTATCCCAAAAGACACTGGAGACACGAGCGCATTCGACGACCTGCAGCAAAAGAGTCCCATCCGCGAGCATGGGCAGGAAGTACTCCTTGTCGCGATACACAACAACACGCTTCTCTCGCACCAAGCAGTCATGGTCGCAGCAGGGGTGACGGCATCGTTTTATGAGGTGGAGATATTCAGCGCCATTCGCTCATCCCTCGGCCACGGCCTCGCACCCTACCTCGTTGTCGATCTCGGTGCGTCCACGACGAAGATGTATATCGTGGAGCGCGGCATCGTACGGATGACGCACTTACTCAGTCTTGGCGGGCAACAAATCACCGAAACACTGGCGCGCACGATGAACTGGGAGTTCGAAAAGGCGGAGCGGGTGAAGCGCGAGCGGGGGTTCGTAGACTCAAGCGTATATAGCTCGGACGAGAACACCCGTATCAAGGAAGCCCTGTTATCAACACTCTCGAGGGTGTTCGCAGAGGTAAATCGGGTACTATTGAGCTACGGGCAGCGATACAATAAGAATGTATCGAGTGTTGTATTGACCGGCGGCGGCGCATCGCTACCCGGAATCGCGGATATCGCAAAAAAGTCCCTGAATTCCGAAGTTACCGCCGCTGATCCGTTCTCGCGCACCGAAGCCCCCGCGTTCCTGCAGAATGTTTTGCATGAAATCGGGCCGGGGTTCACGGTATCCGTCGGGCTGGCGCTCCGTAAATTGAAGCGCGATTAACATATGGAAACCGGTATACAATCATCCTTTATCCCGCAGGACGCATCGCAGCCGTCTGCGGGGCCGCGATTCACTCCCGAGAGGGGAGGTCTCTCCGACCTTATCGTTCTCATAGCAATCGTCGCATTCGTCGCTTCGCTCGCGCTCGGGGGCGCGGTCTTCCTCTACGGCCAATATCTCTCATCGAGCGCTGCGAGCAAGCTCGAACAGCTTAAGCGTGCACGCGAGGCGTTTGAGCCGGCGACGGTGCAGGAGATCACTCGTCTCGACGACCGGATGCGTGTTGCCGAAGACGTACTCGGTCTGCACCTCGCTCCGACCGCATTTTTCTACGCACTCCAACAAGCGACCCTCTCCACGGTGTCCTTCTCATCGCTGGAGATGTCCGCAGTCGATCCGCAGCGCATTACGGTCAAGATGTCGGGCGTCGCCGAGAGCGTAAATTCAATCGCGCTACAAGCCGACCTCTTCAGCAAGAACGGTGTCATCGTGAGCCCGATATTCTCCGACATTACACGCGAGCCGGACGGCGTGCACTTCAACCTCACCGCATTCGTCAATCCTGCAGCCATCAATTACGTGAGACTTATCGCAGGACTTGTACAACAGTCGCAGCCGCAAACGCCGGCAGTTCCCCAACAACCGAATTCATCCGAGCAGACACCGTTTGGCCCGCCAGCAAGTGGAGCGTCTGAGAGCGGCACCACCACCCAATAACATATGGGAAAAACAATCATCGCACTCGTAGGACTCATTGCGGCAGGCGGCATATTCTTTTTCTACACGAAGCCGACGTACGATGGAGCAGGCACGGTGCGTGGCCAGATATCCCAATACGACGCCGCACTGCAAAAGGCTGCGGAACTCCAGCAGATTAAGCAGGCGCTCCTCGCGAAATTCAACGCGCTGCCGGAGACAGACAAGTCACGCCTGAAGAAACTATTGCCGGACCACGTGGACAACGTGCGGCTCATTCTCGATCTCGACCATATGGCGTCCCGCAACCAGATGGCGCTGCAAAACGTGGTCGTCTCAGCACCGCAGGAAGCCGAGGCGGCGCAAACAGCCGTCGGTGCCGTCGGAGCATCACGGCAAAAATATGACTCGCTGACCATGAAGTTCACCACGCAGGGGACGTATCCGCAGTTCCTCCAATTCGTGCTCGACATGGAGCAGAGCTTGCGTCTCGTCGAGCTTGTCGCGCTAAAGATTTCTTCCGGTGCTGTGGGAGGCTCCGGCTCGGAGCCGCTCTATGTCTACGATGTGACCATTAGGACCTATTGGCTCAAATAGTATGGGATGGATATTGCAACATAAACTCTTCGCGCTTATCGCCATCATCGTTATTGTCGGTGCGGTGGGGTATGGTCTCATGCAGAGCAATGAACCCGCTTCGCCGCTTCTCACGTCCGAAATCGTACCGACAGGTTCGCCCTCAGCGGACTCCGCCGATCAGGAGCTTGTGGCCTCACTCCTCGCGCTTCGCGCCGTTACGCTCAACGCCACGATATTCCAAGACCCTGCGTTCAGGAGTTTGCAGGACTATGGCACGACCATCGTGCCGGAACCGGTCGGCCGTGAGAATCCATTTGCCCCTCTTTCCGCAACGAGCACAACAATCCGGATACCGACGCCCACACGCTGACATATGGCGGACAGTACGGCGATAGCACCGCAAAGCGAGACGGACGTACGCTCCCTCGCAGATACAAAAATTCCGTACGAAGTGCTCCGTGCGATACCGGAAGAGAGCGCGGAGCACTACCGTCTCGCGCCACTTGCCATACAGGACGGCGTACTTGAGGTGGGCATGGTCGACCCCGAAGACATACACGCAATCGATGCGCTCAATTTCATATCGCGCTCGAGCGGCATGCCGTACAAAGTCTTTCGCATCACGGTCGGCGATCTCGATCGCATACTTGCCATGTACAAGGGTCTCCGCGGAGAGGTCGACAGAGCTGTTTCGGATCTTGCGACGGAACGCGCAGGAAACCCAGCTCCGAAGGAAGAAACTGAGGAGGATACAGCACCCCTCGATCTCGAGGAAATCGTACGTAAGAGTGTGGGCGGCAGCGGAGAAAATATCCAAGAGGATGCGCCTGCAATCAAGATCGTCTCGACCATTTTGCGCTACGCGATTGACGGCCGCGCATCGGACATTCACGTCGAGCCGATGCCTTCGGGTGTGCGCGTGCGCTACCGTGTCGACGGTGAACTGCACACATCGGTCGTTCTTCCGATTGCGACGCACAGAGCGGTCGTCGCGCGCATCAAGGTGCTTGCTTCTATCCGTCTCGATGAGCGACGAAAGCCGCAGGACGGCCGTTTTTCGGCAACGATAGACGATCGCCAGATTGACTTCCGCGTATCGACGTTCCCCGCGTACAACGGAGAAAAAGTGGTGATACGCATACTTGACCGTGATCAGGGATTCATACCGCTTGATCAGATTGGGCTGACGCCCCGCAATCTCGATATTGTGCGTCGCGCCATTGCGCGCCCGAACGGGCTCATCCTCATCTCGGGCCCGACCGGCAGCGGTAAATCGACGACGCTCTACTCTATTCTCTCGGAGTTCGACCGCGAGCATCGCAACGTGCTCTCGCTCGAGGACCCCATAGAATATTTCATCGACGGTGTGAGCCAGTCC
>DATECE010000015.1:0-10433 GCA_036516595.1 Minisyncoccota bacterium
TCCCCGCGGTCAATCGGGCGCGTACACGGTGCCAGATTGCCAATTCGATATGAATTCGGGCTGGGCGAAGAAGCCCAGTATATTGAGCGTGAGGTTGTCCCGTATCATGGCTCCCACGTACACTTCAAGCGCAAGGACGAGCCCGACCGACGCCCACGCCGGCGCACTAGCCGCAAGGAGAAAGCCGAGAATCATGGCGATTGTGTCGGAGATGGAATTAAGGATGCTGTCCCCGATGTATCCCTGCGCGAGCGCCTGCTGTCGGTAGTGTTCGATGAGCCATGGTGTGTTTTCGATAATTTCCCACGAGACTTCGAGACCGAGCGCGATTGCAAAGCGCGGCAGCACCCCGATGCGTGGGAACAGCAACCACAGTACAAAGTAGAAGATAATGCCGTGGATGACGTGCGAAAAGGTGTACCAATCGGATATCTGCTGAGAATTCTCAGCGCTGAGGACAACTCCGCTCCACAGTGAGATATTTCCGCATTCACAAAAAGGCGGCTGCCCCATAAGGTAGAGCGCCCCTGCCTGGAGGGCGAGCAGGAGTACTGCGGCGACGAGTGCGCGCAAAACAGCATACGAGCGCATATTCGTCATACTTCAACTCCCTGCGAGGGCGGTATGGCGCTCTGTAACATCGCGCGCGATTGACCGCAATTCATTCGGTAGTGGTGAGCGAGGATACTCAACCGTTTCATACGGAGTTACAGAGCGCCATACTGCCCCAAAGCATCTCTCATCGGCGCTTTTTGTGCACGCCTTTTTTCTTCACACCCTTGAATGCCTGTCCCACCGCTGCCATCTGGTCGATGAATTTGCCGGTACGGGCATTCACCTTCGTCCACCGCTTGTTACGGGTACTGAGGACTTGCGTGCGCTTCTTCACGGTGCCCGCACGACCCCGACCCTTAGGACCATTCTTTGCCATACCGCAATCGTAGCGCACATTTGGGACGCCCGAGTGCTTGCTGTGGAAATCATTGGAAAACAATAGTGGTGTGTTGCAGCTGATTACGTCGATCTCGATGGTCGGGGCACGCGCGAGCGACGAGCTCCCAGAAACGCTTGCCATGATTGAACTCTCGCAAATGACACATCTCATGCACGACGATGTATTCAGCAAGATGCGGCGGGAGGAGCGCAATTTTGTAATTGAAACTCAGGTTGCCGCGGTGTGAGCAGCTCCCCCATCGACGCTTCTGCGCACGGATAGTAATCGAACCCGCGCGCGCGCCGAAAAATGCTCCGTAGCGCGCACAGAGTTCGCGTGCGATTCCCCTCGCCCGCGCCTTGGCAGGTACGATGTCGGCGCGGTGAGCACGAATGATGTGCCTGCCCTCGAACCTCTTCTGCGCTCTGTGCGCCCACGAAGCGTGGCGCGATGCAAAATTCTCTATCACGCGAAGCGCTGTGTGCTGCGGAGCTATCACGACGACGCCCTCAGCGCGCACTTCCATGCGTAGCGCGCGCGCTCGTGTGCTTCTTCGGAGCGTGTATGTAACACCCACGCGTGTATTGTACCGCGTCTCCTATTGAATCTTCGAGAACATGAGAATGTTCCCGCGTCCGCTGTAGTTGGTGAGTGTGAGGTCCGTCTCAGAAAGTGCGTTGACGCCGAAGTACATCGGGCCGTCCGCAAAATTCATTCTGACGACCGTAATTCCACTCAGCGATGCGGCTGGAATGCCGACGTTTTCCTTGGTCGGGTCGACAACTGCCCACGTACCACTCATTGTTGCAGATGCGTCACCTTCATATGTATCGGTAAACGTCCCGTCGGCGCGGAATTCGCGGACAAATTTTGCGTCTTCTTTACTCCCCCACTTCCCGCTCATCAAAGGGTCGCGCTCAACCACCATCTCATCTGCGTTCGAACCTTCTGCAGGCATCTGCGAGTCGACTCCGCCCATGACCGTTTCTGTGCGGTTGGTCGCGACGTAGTATGCAATCGACCCGAGAATGATAATGGCGATGCCGACGGTGAGTACTCTCGTATTCATAGGTACTGTTTACCTGCTATAGAGGAAATCGTAACTCTCTGTCGAATAAGCGCAATGGCGGGCGAAGGAGAGCTCATTTCTCCTCGAGGTCGAGGCAAACTGAATTAATACAATAGCGTTTGCCCGTTGCGGTTGGGCCGTCATCGAACACATGCCCGAGGTGCGAACCGCAACGAGCGCACGTGATTTCCGTACGGACCATTCCGTGAGCATTGTCAGTATGCGTCTCGATGGCCCCTACGAGCGCCTGATCGAAGGACGGCCATCCGGTACCGGAGTCGAACTTTGCGTCGGATGAAAAGAGTGGGTTGCCGCACGCGGCGCACGCGTATGTGCCGTCGGCCTTTTCGTGGACATATTGCCCTGTGAAAGGCGCCTCCGTCCCCCGCTCGCGCAATATCGCATACTCCTCGGGAGTGAGCCTCTCCTTCCACCCGTCCTCATTTTCTGGCATCTCTTTTTTCATTGGTATATTGTAACCCGTCTCTATTTTCCCGCCGCGCCCTTGAGAAGCGCGACGACTTCCGCATCGCCGAGCTGGTCGAAATTCTCGTATGCCTGTCCTACCGAGCTCATCTCTGCCGGCGCATGGAGACACTGCACGTCTTCGCCCTCTTGTTCGAGCGCGCGCATCGTTTCCGGCACACACACGGGTGCCGCGAGCACCACGCGCGCGTTCGGATACTTTTTGCGCACAGAGAGCGAGGCGGCCCGCACGGTCTGACCGGTCGCGATGCCGTCATCGACAATGAGTATCGTCTCGGGCACAAAGCCGACCGAGTAGGCACCGCTCTTGTATGTCTCCACTCTTCGCTCCAGCTCCGCGCGCTCCCTGCCGATGAGCCCCTCTATCGCCGAGCGGGACGCGCCCGAGAGCGCGACCGATTCGTCATCGAAAACGACCACATCGCGTGGTGCTATCGCGCCGACCGCAAATTCCGGATTAAAAGGTGTGCCAATCTTGCGCGCGACGATTGTATCGAGTGGCGCGCCGAGTGATTGTGCGATTTCAAATGCGACGGGTACGCCGCCGCGCGGAAGCGCCAGTACGAGCGTCCGCCCGCCTGCATTCTTTTTCAGCATTTCCGAGAGTTTCTGCCCTGCATCGCTCCTATCGAGAAAAAACGGCATCCTCTGATACTACCAAATGGCAGCCTGTGCGCGCTGTGAACTGCGGCCCTTAGCTCGCGCGCTGTGCTCGCGTGCGTTCGATATCGGTGAGGTATTGCTTGCGCAGGCGTACCGAGCTCGGTGTAATCTCGAGGTACTCGTCCTCGGCCATGACCTCGAGGCCACGTTCGATGGTGAGTTCAAATGGGGGGATGAGGTTGAGCGCTTCGTCGGTTCCCTTGGAGCGCATGTTGGTGAGCTGTTTTCCTTTCGTCGGGTTTACCATCATCTCTTCACCCTTCGAGGTGTTGCCGATTACCATTCCTTCGTAGACTTCGAGCGCTGGGCCGATGTAGAGCACGCCGCGATCCTGTAGATTCCAGAGCGAGAAGCCGAGCGCCTTGCCCGATGCCATCGAAATCATCGAACCCACCTGCTTTTTCTTGATCTCGCCAGCGTATTCCTTGAAGCCAATCACGCGTGAGGACAGGATTCCTTCTCCCTTTGTATCGAGGACGAACTGGTTTTTGTACCCGAGAAGCCCACGGGTCGGCCCCTCAAAGATGAGACGGACACTCGCCTCGTGCACCTTCATATCTTTCATCACAAATTTGCGCGTGCCGAGGCGTTCGATAATCGGGCCTTGGTATTCCGCCGGTGTGTCTACAATCACTTCTTCGTATGGCTCCAGCTTTGTGCCTCCCTCTTCGCGGATGATGACCTGCGGCTGCGACACTTGGAGCTCGTACCCTTCGCGGCGCATGTTTTCGAGCAAGATGGCGATGTGGAGCTCGCCACGGCCTGAGACTTTGTACGATTCTGGTCCACCGGCAGCGGCTTCGGCGGCAAAATCGACGCGTAACCCGACGTTGACTTCGAGCTCCTTCTCGAGTCGTTCGCGAATTTGGCGCGAGGTCACGAATTTGCCTTCACGACCCGCGAACGGTGAATTGTTGACGAGGAAATTGAGCGTAATCGTCGGTTCGTCGACCGCGATTGCGGGGAGCGGCTCCGCACTTGCGTCTGTGGTGATGGTTTCGCCGATGAAAATATCGGAGAGTCCTGCGATAATGACGATATCCCCCGCAGAGACTTCGGCAGTCTCTTCGCGTACGAGCCCCTTGAAAGTGAACATCTTCGTGATCTTGCCCGTCCTGCTCTCTCCCGTCGGCGTTTTCACCGTTACGGTCTCGCCTGTGCGGAGGATGCCGTCGTAGACGCGCGCGATGGCGAGTCGACCGAGGAAATTATCGTACGCGAGATTGAACGGCTGGACGCGCACAGGCCGCGCAGAGGCATCTGGGCTCGACGCAGTCGGGACCTTTTCGAGGATGGTGTCGAGGAGTGGTACAAGATCTGACGACTCATCAGTGAGCTTTCTTTTTGCGATACCTTGCTTCCCTATCGCGTAGACGACCGGAAAGTCCGCTTGTGCATTCGAGGCGCCGAGTTCGAGAAAGAGTTCAAGCACCTGCTCTTCAGAGCGCGCCGGATCGGCGGCTGGCTTATCAATTTTGTTGATGACAACGATGGGCTTGAGGCCGAGTTCGAGTGACTTCTTGAGTACGAAGCGCGTCTGCGGCATCGGCCCCTCCTGCGCATCGACGACGAGAAGCACCGAGTCGATGCTACGAAGCACGCGCTCCACTTCCGAACCGAAGTCGGCGTGGCCCGGCGTGTCGACCATGTTTATTTTTGTACCTTTGTATATGACGGCCGCATTTTTGGAATAGATAGTGATGCCGCGCTCTCGCTCAAGCGCGTTGCTGTCCATCGAGACACCCTCCTCTGCGGCGCCAGTCTGACGCAAAATGGCATCCGTCAGCGTGGTCTTGCCGTGGTCGACGTGTGCGATTATTGCAATATTTCGGATTTCCATATTCTGCTCTGAAAAGAAAATGCCCCTCACGGGCTCTTTCGTGGCTCTAGTATGCCAAAAAAACGGCCCTCGGTCAAATCGAGGGCCGCCCGTGGCCAACCGGGGGGTTAGAGTTCGGCCTCAATAGCCGTTTGAAATTTGGAGAATTCGGCCGCCCCTGGGATGAGTGTCGTGCCGATGATGAAGCCGGGGGTACCGCTCACTCCCATCGCTGTTCCTTCTTCGCGATCAGCATCGTTTTCCGCCATGTACTCGGTCCGCTTCGCTTCGACACGCGCCTTGAGCGCGCCCGCATCGAGTCCACTGATGCCGCGGATGAGCGCGAGGATTGACTCCTCATTGCCGAAACCTGCATTTTCCTCGTCTTGCGCTTCGAACATCGCTTCGTGCCACTCCCAATATTTGTTTGGATTCATCTCCCACACCGCATTCTGGTAGAGTGCGGCAATCGTGGAATCGGGACCGAGGAATGCATAGTCCTTAAAGACCACACGTACAAGTCCCTTGTCGACGTACTCCGATATGATGCGGGGCAACGCTGGTTCCGTCGGGATTTGCGGGTGTCCCATTTCTACCGCTTTGCAATACGGGCATTGGAAGTCGGACCAATATGCGATAGCGACGGGTGCATTCGCTTCACCGATGTACGGCTCGCCTTTGAGGTCGACGTCGTCGATATTCACTGCGACAGTCTTCGTGCCTCCACCACCTCCGAGTGAGCCCGCGCCCGAAAACGCGAAGACAATAGATACACCGATAATGAGACCGGCGATAACAATGGCGCCGGGGATATACAAGGCGCTCAAATCCTGTTTGTGTTCTGACATGCGCACTATTGTACACCACGATAATTGGTAGTCATTGGTGGAGCGATGTGAGCAATTCGTTGAGTTTGGCGCGAGTCCTAGGACCGACGTACCCATAGCCAGCGTCGCCCGTCTTGGCAAGACCGTACTTTTCCTGAAACTTTTTGACCGCGCGGGATGTCGCGGGGCCGAAGTACGTCGTCTCGCTCCCCGAGGAGCCTACGCCTGAGGCTGCGACCCGTGTATCCGCCGAGGTATTCAAAATCTGCTGGAGTGTACGCACATCCTCTCCGAGTGCGCCGAGGTCGAGGCCACGGGAGAGTGCTCCGGAGGTGCCCGAGGATGATGGCACGCTCACCTGTGGCGCGGACGCCGATGGCGAGAGAGAGCCGCGCACCGCCCCTGCGCTCGCGAGCACGCCCCATATTGCGGGGTCCTGCCCGCCATCGAATTTGAACACGGATACTCCGCGCACGCCGAGGCGCTTTGCGAGATCGATACGTGCTTGTACTGACTGCGCATCTGGCCAGACCATCATGCGGAATTTCATGTTTGAATTGTTGGCCGTCGCAAATTGGCTTGCGGCCGCAGATGCGAGGAGCGCCGTCGAGGGATTGGCGCCGACGCCAAAAGCCGCAGTCGTGCCCGCCGTCCCCGGAATGTAGGTGAAAAAGAGTTCGCTCGTCGCAGCGCGCGAAGGCGTGAGGCCGTACTCTGCCGCGATGGGCAGCGCCCACCCCGGATTAAAGGTCCAGAGAATGTCGTAGATGTATTCGTTGCCGGAATATGCGGTCACTTCGTATTCATATCCGTATGTTGGTATGCCGATGAGGATTTTGTCGCGCGCAATCTCTTTGCTCATGTGGTTGACCACCTTTTCAATCCACACGGGGTCGCCGACGGGTGCGTAGAGTTCTCCGCGTGCGTCGTGCTCGGCCTGTAGTTTGCGGTCGATGCCCTGCTGGTCGTACGCCATGAGGCGCACGCGGTCGCAATATGTATTGATAGCGCTGAGGTCATTTGAGTACTCACCCGCGCCGGTAGGCACCGTCACGCCAAAGTATTGATCTTCCATGGGAATACGCGTCTCGATGGTACACATCAGCCACTTGTCGGCGAGACGCATGTCGAGCCCTTTGAGGAACGTGGAGAAAAAGTCGCGCGATTCTGCATATTTGTGCTCAAAATCGATGTCGACACCGTCGTAGCCTTTTGCGAGCACGAGTGCCGCTATTTCGTCTTCGAGCGCGATACGCATCCGCGTATTACTGAGGACCTTCTGCATGAGCGCCCTGTCCCCCGACATGACGGTCGGGATGACGCGCACGCCCTTCTTTTTTGCTTCTGCCATGAGCGTGAGCCACGGTTCTTGGTCCATGGCGCCGTTGTCGAAGAGTGTGCCGTCTTGCTTCAGTGTATAGACGAACGGATTGATTTCGGTGACGCTATCGAGATGCGGGAGAACGTCCACCGTACCCGTCGCCGCCCGCCAGAATGGTATCCAACCGGTCACCTCGAATTGCGTGGCTGCGGCCGCGTGCTGCGGCATGAAAACAAAAATAGCCGTCGCGACAGCAGCAATGATAACGACACGCCATGCGGCACTCTGTGTTTGCTCTGTGGTAACGGTCGCGTTCACAAAGGGAGAGACGAGTGAGGCCTGCGTCCTCTTACGAGCGGGCACAAGAGGGTGAATGTTCATAGTGCGAGTATAGCAACGCACGCCCCTTGCGCGCGATGCCGAGAGCGTGGACTGACCACTTTAGTATGAAGGAGGCGGCGTCCACTTCAAACTTCACGAATGTTCGACCACCCACGCTCAGATGAGCTTTGCTATCTCACCTTTTATCATTCGCTCGAGAGTTCCCTCGAAGAGTTTGTAACGGAGCGGGAGCTTCGCATCGAGTTCGTATTCGCTCTCGCGCACCGTGAGCGTACCGGAAAAGGAGGCGCCCTGCGCGGTGAATGCGAATTCGAGCGTGTCACCCTTCCACTCTGTGACCACTCCCGTCGCATTCTGCGCAATGTCCTTCTCATGCTTTTTGAGCATGCCATCCACGTGCGCTCGCGCTTCCCCCTTCGTCAGGTTGTGTGGAATTGAAAATTGCATCGAGGCATCATTGTATATCGATTTGCATTTCAATCAATCGTCAGCGAGCTATGAAAACGGCATGTAACGAGGGCGCACTGAGTCAAACAATCTCAAGCGAGTGCGGTATGTGCATTCTGCCGTCTTCGCAGCTGCGACGGCGGCGAGACCGAGCGCTGGCGCAACAGCGCCAGATAGCGACGGCAGAATGCATGTACCGCCGAGCGCTAATACCACGTGGTGGAACCATCACTCGTATCCAACGGAATCGTATCCCCCAAGTACTTCGGCTCGCGCTTGAGTGCGAGATTGAGCACGGCTTTGATGGATGCAGGGATTTCGCGCGCGTAGTTGCGCGGCGCCGTCGTCATGCTCACGGGAGCGACGCCGTACGCCGTGATGCCGAGATGCCGAGCAAGGTAGAGCGCTCGGGGCAGATGAAAATCCTGCGTAACGATGATGAGCGAGTCTGCGAGAAAGACGTCGCGCGCGCGGTACATGCTCGAATAGGTGTCGAAACCCGCATGGTCGAGGAATATGTCGCCGGCGGGAACGCCCATGTCGAGCAGATACTTGCGCACCGGCGTCACCTCGTCGTGCGTGAGCGCCCCGTTGTCTCCGGTCACGAGAATCTTCGCGACCTTGCCAGCGCTGTAGAGTTCGACAGCGACCGCAGCGCGCTCCTCGAGAATCGGCGAGGGCTTTCCGCGGACGACCGACGCGCCAAGGACGAGTGCCGCTTGCGCCTCCGGCACATCGAGCACGTTTGTGTACATGTACGACTGCATCGAAAGACGCATAGCGATTGGCACCGCAAGGACGAGGACGAGCGCAAAAGCTGAAAGGAGAATGGGTAGGCGCGCGAGTTGGAGGAATCGCATATACGAAGTATACCCCGTGAGATATTTTCGGAATCTCTGTCCTTGGCGACTCAATTGGCGACTATCTCATGGGGTATACGCCAAACGGCCGGCCAAAAGAGGGCCGGCCGTTTTTTGTTCGCGGACGCAGTGACTTAGTTGGTCACCGTGATGTAGAGGGTCTGCGAGCTTCCGCTTGCGTTGGAGACGCGGATTGGGTACGAGCCGGGTGTGACCTGTATCGCCTGCGCGGAGCACGTGAGCGCATTCGGGTCGCACGGGGAAACCCACGAAGGAATCGTGAAGTAGATGAGCGTACCGTTGCCGAAGGACGCGATGTTGCGAGAACCGCCGACGCCGAAGTGCACTGTATTGTCGTACGAGGTAAAGCGGCTGCCCTGAAGCAGAATGGGCGTACCGACGGCAGCCGCAATCGGAGTGACC
The DNA here is from genome assembly GCA_036516595.1 of Minisyncoccota bacterium. Taxonomy (GTDB): domain Bacteria; phylum Patescibacteriota; class Minisyncoccia; order Phycocordibacterales; family UBA2100; genus UBA10103. Next base: position 9,192 of record DATECE010000015.1, read on the forward strand.
GAGCTGATGGTGACTCCACCGAAGCCACTGCCGGAGACGGTGACCGTCGCTGTCGAGCGAATCTCTTGACCGTTCTGCCCGATAGCGCTAAACGTAACCGTGTACGTACCCGCTTGGCTATACGCGTGCGTGAAGGTAAACGTCTGTGCCGTGGAGATGTACTGGCTCTGCGGTGCGGTCGTCTGAGCACCGTAGAAATTTTCATCGCCCCAACGTACCGAGAGTGTCGTGTACGTGTTCACAATACTGCGGACCGTCACACTCCACGTGCCGGACACGCCGGTCTGGAGCGTCGTCGGGCCGGTGACCGAAGTGATACCGGGCGCTCCGAACGAACCGAAGGAATCCACCGTAAACGGGAGCGTATTGCTCGTCTGGCCCTGCCCGTTGGAGACCGCTACTTGGTACGTACCGAGCGTGACTTGCTGGTTGCCGTAACCCGTGAGGGCCGACGGTACGGTGAATGTTATCGCGTTGCCGCTGTAGTTTGAACCGATGTTGGTGAGGATGCCGTTGCCGAAGCGAACCGTGTTGCCCGTCGGGCTAAAGCCAGAACCGTAGATAGTCACGGTCGAGCCGATGGCGCCTTGCGGAGGTGTGAGGAAGGAGAGTGTCGGCACCAAGACTGGTGTCGGGCAGAACTGTCCGAAGGTATACGGATAGCTCTGCGAGCCGCACGCAGGCACGGTCGATGCTGCTGGGACGTTGTACTGCGGGAAGATCGCAAATGGCTGTACGCCGAAACCGACGCTCGTGCCGCCTATCTGAGAAGGCTGGCAGTCTGCCATCGCAGCGCGCGTACCAGCATTCACAGAGCCGCTCACCGCGAGATTGTGCGTCGTCTGGAAATTGCGGACCGCAGTTTCCGTCGCTGCACCGAAGTACCCTGTCACCATCCAGCTACCGCTGCCCGGATAGTTTTGGGCGACGAGGAAGCTCTGCAGTGTCGAGACATCAGTCCCGCGGGCGCCTTTTGAGAGGTCACGCGTCAGGTTGATGCAGCTCGAAGACACGCCGAGTGTCGGGTAGATTACCGGAGTGGCCGGATATGAATAACTCTGCGCGTTTGCGATGCCCGCTCCGAGGAGGAGGGCTGCTGCGCCTATGCTCACGATGGTTTTAACCATATAATTGGCCAAATAATGGCTCTATACCTTGACTAATTACCAATAATGTTTGCTGGTGGCGCCACTATGCCCCAAAGTGAAAGAAAAAGCAAGTGCTGGCAAAAGGCGCGGCCCC
>DATECE010000016.1:0-4284 GCA_036516595.1 Minisyncoccota bacterium
CTCAGTGAAGACCCGTGGTTCACTGCGGCAGAGAAATACAAGAAAGACCAGCAAGTGGATGCGGTCGTCATCAAGTACAACAAACACGGCGCGCTCGCGTCTATCGAAGAGGGCGTCGCCGGTCTCGTCCACATCTCAGAATTCGGCAGCGAGGAAGAGCTCAAACAGAAACTCGAGCTCGGCAAAGTGTATCCGTTCGTAATAACTTTCTTTGAACCTAAGGAACGTCGAATGACATTGAAGCCGGTTGCGTAAGTAAAGTTCGGAGCCTGCCCCGTAGTCAACGCGAAGCGTTGCACTTCGGGGAACCGAAAGAAAGGAGAATGACACTGAAGCCGGTGCAATAATCGGTGGCATCATCAAAAGCCCGCCGTTCGGCGGGCTTTTGATTTTAATTGAATCGATTCATCGCGGCCTGCGGTCCATCGCAGATAGCACACTCGAGCGCCTCCGATACTTTTTTGAATACCCGTTTCAGCTCATCGCTTTCAGCCGCCCTGAATTTGTGCAGAATGAATGCAACGACCTCATCTTCCCCCTGCGGCTTCCGTAGTTTGCCCGAAGCGGTCGCGGGTGAGACGCCAATGCGGACGCGCGTGAATCGCTTCGTCTTCACCGCCTTGATGATACTCTCGAGGCCTCGGTGTCCCCCACTTCCACGGTCAAAGGAGAGCTTGATGGTGCCAAGCGGCAGGTCGAGATCGTCGTAGACGACTACGAGGCGCTCCGCGGCTCTCATGCTCTTCACGAATTTCGCGACCGCAGCACCGGATTTGTTCATAAAGGTATTCGGCAGGACGAGCGCGACGACGTTTTTGCCGATATGAGCGCCCGTCGTGAGCGACTTTGACTTTTTATCCTCCTTCCATGCAGAGAGGCCGGCCTTTTTTGCATAAAATTCGAGCGCCATGCGCCCCGTATTGTGCCGCGTCCCCTCATAATCCTCACCCGGATTGCCGAGTCCGACAATTACCCATGACATATCATGGGATTGTATCTCAATTCCCTACTATCTACCACGATTTTTTTCTTCGCCCTCCCTCTCGGAGAAATGTGCATGCATTTCAGAGTGTTTCGCAGCGCGTGGGCGCCTTTTTCCACTCATGAGCGAGGAATGCATATGCATTTTGGAGTGTCGCGCAGGCCGAGGGGCACTGTACTCCTCCACTCACCCGCTCCGCAGTATGAGGCGCACTTTTCTGGAGTGTTTCGCAGCGCGTCGGCGCGAGAAGCAGTGTTTTCGCAGCAGCGAAAAACGCGACTCCAGAAAAATGCGCCGAAAACTGCGACGCACCACTCCTTTTCCTTTGCGTCAATGCCACCACAATAGTACAATGCGCCGACATGAATGCTCCTGTGATGCAAACGTCATCATCACCGGATGGAGTGAACTCCACTTCTGACCGCGGACAACAAAAAGTGAGCGCCTCGGCCACAGAAAACAGCCACGGCTCGCTCATCACATACACTATTATCGCGCTCGGTCTCGCGCTCTTCATCCGCTTCTTCATCGCGGCTCCATATATCGTTTCCGGCGCCTCGATGGTGCCCACGTTCAACGATTATCACTACCTCATCATCGACAGAATCTCGTACAACATCGAAAATCCGGCTCGAGGCGATGTCATCGTCTTCGATTTGCCGCAAAATGTGAGTCGCGCGCTCATCAAGCGCATCATCGGACTCCCCAACGAGACTGTCATTCTCTCGGATTCGACGGTCACTATCGTAAACAGCCAGAATCCGAATGGATTCCTCCTCGCGGAGCCATATCTCGATCCGGCCAATCTCGGCGGCGCGAGCAATATGCGCATCACGCTCGGTCCCGATCAGTATTTTGTGATGGGCGACAACCGCGCAGTCTCTGCTGACTCGAGACTCTGGGGACCGCTCCCGCGCGAAGAGATTGTCGGACGTGCGTTCTTGCGCCTGTATCCCTTGACCCGCATTGATTTTTTCCCCGGAAAGGCGGAGTTTTCAGAATGATGACATTATTGATTTAGTTTGTTGCCCGACATTCACCACACGATGATCTGCAGGAGAAACTACCAGCTAATAATGCTCGCATGATTCGCCTCAAGGATACACGGCACTCGAATACATCTGAATTTCTCACCTCGGCTATCCGAATCGCCGAGTACTACGGCTTCTCCCCGCTCGATGATATGAAGCCGATGAAGATAGCGGAGGGTGGTACAGAGACGCGCACACGACAGAAAAATGCAAAGCCCGAGGAAATAGCTTTTGCCCGACGTGATGAGCGCGCGCTCGCCTCGAGCGCGCGCAAGTGTGTCTCGTGCGCTCGCGGGCGCGGCGAAGGGCTCCTCGCGTGGCGCGTGAGCTCCGGTGCGGGCTCTGTCCCGTCGGTCTCGCTCGACCTGCATGTGATGGGCGTGCCATCTGCGGTCGCTGAAGCATTGCTCCTCCTTGTGGTGAGTGCCATCTCCGAGGAAGCCGGAATTACTGATCGCTCCATCGCCATCAACAGCATTGGCTCCTTTGATTCTTCCAACCGGTATGTCCGCGACGTCGGCATGTACCTGCGCAAGCACATCGATACTATCTCCCCGACGCTCCGTCCGCGCGCTGCGCTCGACCCGCTCGGCACCCTCGTCCAACTCATCGAGCGCGGCCATCCGGCGGCGCCACGTGCACCGCAGTCGATGGAGTACCTCACCGAAGAAGAGCGTCGTAAATTCTGGGAGCTCCTTGAATACCTCGAAGCCGCGGGACTTCCCTACGAGCTCTCGCCCCACGTACTCGGCAGTCGCGACTGCTGGGCGCATTCGCTCTACGAGATCTCGACCGAGGACAAGGAGTCCGGCGCGCGCCTCACCTTTGCCTTCGGTGGCCGCTACGACCCGCTTGCGACACGCTTTGCGAACGGTACACATATGCCGGCGGTCAACATCTCGGTGCTCTGTGAACTGCGCGGCAAGGCGCGGCCAAAACGCGAAGCGCGCGGAGTCCCGCTCATTTACTTTGCACACCTCGGGCCCGAGGCGCGCAGACGCGCGCTCGGCGTACTGGAAGACCTCCGGCGTGCGGAGATACCCGTCTATCAATCGCTTCTCTATGAGCGGATAGGTGAGCAGATGATAAAAGCGCGCTCGCTCGGCGTTCCATACATCATCATCATGGGGTACAAGGAGGCGACCGAAAATACCGTTCTCGTTCGCGAAGTCTCATCGAATTCACAGGAGGCCGTTCCGGTCAGCGATCTTACCGGATACTTGCGACGCCGTCGTTTTGCGCCGTGGAAGAGCGAGGTCAAAGCATAACGCGTTGACTTGCACGCCCCCTCACGGTACACTCCCGCGACATGTCTATCAACGCCGAAGTCACGAAAGCGGGCAACGAATCCACGCTTGCGGTCATCCGCAAGTTCAGCCGCCGCGTGCAGGGTACCGGCCTCGTCAAAAATTCACGCAAACAGCGGTACTACGAACGAGCAGCATCCAAAGCCGTCCAGAAGAAACGCGCACTCAAGCTTCTCAAGCGACGTGCCGAATACCGCCAGCTGGTCAAAGAAGGCAAGGTGCAGGAGAAGGAGCCGCGCCGCGGATACTCGCGCGATACGAGCTCACAGCCCCAGACGCAGTCACGGTTTGGTGAGACCACTCCCATCGCCCGCTGATGGAAGCAGACGTTCCGGCACCTCTGTACGCTGATATGATATATCATATCAGTGCTTCTTCGTTTATATGATCGACGTCCGCACGACCGTTTGGGGCAGAGTATCCCACATACCATATGAGAAAATAGCGCGCGCCGTCCTTGGCGCGCGCTACGAACTCTCACTCGTCATCTGCGGCGACTACCTCGCACAGCGGATGAACAAGGAGTATCGGCACAAGACGTATTTCCCCAATGTCCTCTCCTTCCCGCTCTCAAAGACCGAAGGCGAGATTTTTCTCAACGTACGCAAAGCAGAGCGCGAGGCGCGTGCGCTCGGCATAAGCGTGCGCGAACGCCTCGCGCTCCTCTTCGTTCATGGCCTCTTCCATTTGAAAGGGTTGAATCACGGACCTCGGATGGAATCACTTGAGCAATCGGTATTGAAGAAATGCGGCTTCCGCTAAAAGATTCAGCAGGTACGCGACTCACGATTGCACACACCGCGACAATCCACTCCAAATCGCTATACAGTCAAGCTAATCCGCGCTATAATCATTCGATGGCGCGGAAGTTTTATACCGGTATCGATATCGGAACTCAGCAAGTGAAAGTCGTCATCGCAGCGCAACCGGAGAGTGCGGAACTTCCGCTACAAATTCTCGCTTC
>DATECE010000017.1:0-4708 GCA_036516595.1 Minisyncoccota bacterium
GATGTGTCTGTCGTATACCGCATGCCAGCTGAATTCCTTGGATTTCTCTCGTCGAGCGTGAAGGTGACGGCGTCTGTCGACGCTGAAGGCAATGTCGACGTCGTGTATCCGTGGTACGTATTTCTCTTTAGCGCAGCCGAAGAGGCGGAACTCGAGGCGGCGATTGACGAGCGACTTGATGTCGGGCTCGCAGCGGCAGGCTCGCTCACAGGAATCGTGAGCGCCGGAGCTGAGGCGAATGCATCTGCTGAGGCGAGTGCAACGATGGAGATGACGGCGCAAACGAAGGCACGCGTTATCGAAGAAGTTCGCGCGGCACTTGAAACCGCTTTCGAAGCATCTTTGCAGGCTCGGGTAGATGCGAAAGCATCGGCACAAACATCAATTCAGCAACACACGCGTAGGTACACAAAAGCTCCGGATATCCGGAGCTTTTGTATTGACGCCCAGCGTCACACGGGTAGAGTAGGAGCACGACATGAGCAATGGAGGGACGTCATGTTGGAAGCACTAGCTCGATTACCCGCGGTACGCAACGTAGTCTTTGCGCCCGACATCGGCAATCTCTACGCCGAGCGCAATGAGCTCCGCTTTGTAACGGCGGCCATGCCACAGCTGCCGACTGATCCGGAACCTGAGGTCAAAACCATCCTCACGTTCCACACGGTCAGAACGCACCTTGGTACGGTTCTGAGCGGTGAGCAGATGGCTGCCGAGGCTGCCCGTTTCTTCAACAAGGAACGTGAGCGCTTGTGGCGCCATGCGTCTCGGAAACGGCGCTGAGTGAACGACTCGCGGCGGGGCCCATCCACGCCGCACTTTTTCTAGACAAATTCGTGATGGACAGGTAGGCTGCCCCAATGACGAAACCCTATGTTCCCGACAATACGACATTAAAAAAATATGCAGACGTGCTCGTTAATTTCGCGCTCGGAGGCGGAAAGGGCATCAAAAAAGGTGAGGTCGTCCGCGTATCTTGTTCCGAGAGCGCAAAGCCTCTCTACAACGCCGTGTGCAATGCCATCGTGAGGGCGGGGGGGCACGTGATAGGGCACTATTCGCCGGATGACGAACAGGGAGACAAGAGACGCAATGAATCGTTTTCACGCTACTTCTACCAACACGCGACGGACGAGCAAATCAGTTTTTTCCCATCGAAATACTTGCGAGGCCTCGTCGACGAGATGGACCACTCGCTCTTTATCCTCTCGGAGGCGGATCCGCATGCGCTGAAAGGAATCGAGCCGAGGAAAATAATGATGCGCGGCAAGGCACTCAAGCCTTTTATGGACTGGCGCCATGCAAAAGAGTGGAGCGGCAAATTCACGTGGACCATCGCGCTCTTCGGCACGCCGGCGATGGCACGCGAGGCTGGACTCACGGAAAAAGAATACTGGAATCAGATAGTGAAAGCGTGTTTTCTCGACGAAAAGAATCCCATCGCAAAATGGAAGCAGGTATACAGGGAGATAGAGATGTACCGCTCTCGGCTCAACAAGCTTTCCCCTCGCATCGACAAGCTCCATGCGGCTGGCTCAGACATGGACATGTGGTACACGCTCGGCGAAAAGCGGCATTGGCACGCGGGGAGCGGTCGCAATATTCCGTCGTTCGAAATTTTCACTTCGCCGGACTGGCGCGGCACGAACGGCTGGATACGCTTCAATCAGCCCCTCTACCGGTATAGCAATAAAATTACGGGCATCGAACTGCAATTCAAGAATGGCCGCGTCGTGAAAGCCAAGGCAAAGACCAATGAAAAACTTCTGAAAGAAATGATAGCGACAGAGGGTGCGGACAAGATTGGTGAATATTCACTTACCGACAGGCGCCACTCGCGCATTACGAAATTTATGGCGGAGACGCTCTTCGACGAGAATATGGGAGGCCCGTACGGCAATACTCACCTCGCGCTCGGTATGTCCTATCGAGACACGTATGCGGGAGATGTATCTAAGCTCACTGACAAGGAGGCAAAGCGCCTCGGATTCAATGATTCTTCCGTACATACGGACATCATCTCGACCACCCGCCGCACGGTGACTGCGCACCTCAAGGACGGAAAGGAGAAAGTCATATACAAAGACGGTGAATTCGTCCTCTGATTGCAGCGATATGATATATCATATCGCTGCTCTTGCGGTAGAAATTACTGGTGTGCGATGTGGAAATAGATAAGAATGAATCACCATGGATACCGTATTCATCGAGAAATTGGTGCTTCGAGGTAAACATGGCGTTGGCGAACACGAACGCGCAACGGAGCAGGAATTCCTCGTCGATATCGCGGCTGAGTTTGACGCCGGCAAAGCAGCTTCTTCTGATCGATTGGAGGACACTGTGGACTACGGGAGATTCCGCGCCATCGCGGCTTCGGTCGTCGGCGGCAAATCATTTTTTCTCATCGAAAGACTGGCAGGACGTATTGCGGAAGAGGTGCTCACGGACGAGCGCATCACCAAAGTCAGCGTGACGGTGCGTAAGCCGGCCGTCTACGAAGATGCTGTACCGGGCGTGACCGTCGTGCGGAAGCGGTGATATCTACTCGAATTCGTGCCCACCCTTCATCACCGCTTCAGTCGAAGCGGGGCAATATGCGTAATCGATGACTACCTGAGACGTCATCGAATATGTCAGATATGCATATGATTTTCGTGATTGCTCTTCTATTCGTCGTCTTGTGGTTCCTCGGTCTTGCGACGTCGTATACGCTCGGAGGATTTATCCACCTGCTTCTGGTAGTAGCCGTCGCTCTGATTCTTGTGCAGCTTTTTCGTGGAGAAGACGCGCGCTGACATACAAGCATGTAACAGTCCCGGCACAAAAGATTTTGTATGAAAAAAATTGGGACAAAGACTTACCTTTACGCGGTGTTTGTGCTGATGGGCACTCTGCTCATTGCCTCGTGGGCAGCGAACTCTACTGCGTATGCGGAAGAATCGGTGTCACGTGTTCGCAGGTTTCGATAGCGGGGAACGGGCAGGCCATTGTGCGTGGGGCACGCATCACGGCAATAGAAGGTCAGGAACTTAGGGTCACAACCGCATGGGGGAGTGCATCTCTCATATGGAAGGTAGAGACGAGTGGCTCAACGAGCTTCGCGCCAGACATCGGGAGTGGAGAGTGGCTCTCGACTATTAAGGTAGGCGACAGCATCGATTTCGCTGGCGCTCTCAATTCCTCGCATGGCATCTTTATTGTGCGAGCCACGCAAGCTAAGAACACGTCACTCATGAGCGAGAGCGCCACACTTGATGGAGACGTAGTGAGCGTCGATCGCGAAAGAGGTGAGCTCTTGCTCGCCACACGTGAGACACAACTCACTGTCGCATCCGGAACGGGCACTTTCGTACTCTATGAAGGTGACACATCGAGTTTTGGCACCATACAGAAAGGTGATCGGGTGCGCGCAGAAGGCCGTCTCGACCTCGCCTCGGGGGTACTTTCTGCCGGTAGGATTGATATCGTGAAGCATGCTGCGAGCGCGGATGCGCGGAATGGGAGCATCAACATGCAACTCCTTGAATGGCTCAGCCTCGATAGGGGGACGATGAGCATGGCTCAATAAAAAAATAAATGGAAGGGCGCGGCTTTCTGCCGCGCCCTCGACTCAAACGACTTCGTCAGGAATGCTTTGTCTGCGTGCCGCGGCCGAACACCCGCTCGAGCTGTTGCAGAATCTGATCGCCGCCACCGACGAACATATATGCGTCCATTCGCCGCTGCGGGCGCTCGAGCACCACTCCGAGCTCACCTTCGTGATTGATGAAGGTAGCAGCCGGCGTACCGATATTCGGGAAGACAGCCACCTGCTCGAGCTTGAGCAGAGAGAGCAACAGCTCGAAGCGTGTCTTCTGCATGAGACCGTCTTGATAGCGCTGGACTTGGGCAGAGTCATTGCCCGCAACGCCCGAGCGCTGAGTAGACGTATAGGCGTCCGCGAGCGCATCGTGTGCCGCGGCCACCCGTTCGAGCAGCGAGAAGATGCGGATAATGGCGTTGCTGGCCGGTCCGAGCAGCGCGGTCTTGCAGCCGCGCAATTCCCGCTCGACCTGCTCGGCCGTCGGGAGCGACGGCTTTACGGCCTCGAGCTCGAGATAGAGGGCCTTTAGAGCCTCTGATTCGAAACCGTTTTGCGCGGAGGGAGCCAACTGATCAGCGTTCATGTCGTCACCTTTTGTCTCTGTGTTGCAACGATTGCAACAAACCGTTGATACCATGACACAGATATCTATAATGTACAAGCCTATCCACTATTTCTGATATACTGCTGCCGTTATGAGACATGTCTTACAGACTCAGCAGTTTGATCGCAAAACTATTACAAAGATTTTTGAGTTAGCGACATCTCTGGAGGGAAAGCGCGACACCTCGCTTTCTGGGAAAATTCTTGCATCAGTATTCTATACGCCGAGCACTCGAACTCGGCTTTCTTTCGAGTCGGCAATGCACCGCCTAGGAGGTGATGTCATAAGCGTCGAGAATGCACTCGAATCATCGTCGCAGACAAAGGGTGAGACTTTGGAAGATACGATCCGCACACTCAACAACTATGCGGATGCAATCTTGCTCCGTCACAACGAAGTAGGAGCTGCTAAACGTGCGGCGAAACATGCGACTGTTCCGATTATAAATGCGGGAGATGGGAACACGGGACAGCACCCGACGCAGGCACTTCTTGATCTCTATACGATTGAGAGGGAGGTTG
>DATECE010000018.1:0-3641 GCA_036516595.1 Minisyncoccota bacterium
CTCTCCGCGCGCGGACTCTCAGTCAATCTCGTCAAAGTCGATCCGTACCTCAACGTCGACGCCGGCACCATGAACCCCGTTGAGCACGGGGAAGTTTTCGTCCTCGATTCCGGTCTCGAGACGGATCAGGACATGGGCAACTATGAGCGCTTCCTCGGCCGCGACCTTGGTCCTGAGGACTACATGACGAGCGGTATGATTTACCGCTCCGTCATTGAGCGTGAGCGCAATTTAGGCTACGGCGGCAAATGCGTCGAAGCAGTGCCGCACGTGCGCGATGAAATCGTCGGCAGGTATAAACAGGCGGCGCTCTCCGGCAAATCAGACGTGACGGTCGTCGAAATTGGCGGGACCATCGGCGATTTTCAGAATGCGCTTTTCATCGACGCGGCCCGCGTACTGCATCTAGAGAGTCCTGCGGATGTAATGTTTGTCATGGTCTCGTACTTGCCTGTGCCGGGGACGCTGGGGGAGATGAAAACGCGCCCGACTCAGCACGCAGTCTCGCAGCTCAATTCCTACGGCGTGCAGCCGGACATCATCATCGCGCGCTCGACGCATCCGCTCGACCAAAAACGCAAGGAAAAGCTGGCGCTCTCTACGAACGTGCTCCCGCAACATATTATTTCTGCACCGGATGTCGACAGTATTTACGATGTGCCGCTCAATTTCGAACGCGACAATCTCTCCGACACACTCCTCAAGGCACTTGGCAAGAAGGCGACGCAGAAAGCTGACCTCTCGGACTGGAAGGCATTTGCTGACAAAGCGCACAACGGTGACAAAGCGGTAAAAATCGGCATCGTCGGCAAATATTTTGATACGGGCGACTTCGTGCTCTCCGATGCATACCTCTCGGTCATCGAGGCAATCAAGTACTCTGCGTACACGGTGGGCGTCGTGCCCAACATCGATTGGATAAATGCCAAGGACATCCAAAATGGCACGCTTCCGCTAGAATCGCTCGGTGGATACGATGGCATCATCGTGCCGGGGGGATTCGGGGAGACCGGAATTGAAGGCAAGATTATGTCGGCGCAGTATGCGCGCGAGCAGAAAATCCCGTATTTCGGTCTCTGTTACGGCTTGCATATGCTCGTCATTGAGTACGCGCGTCACGTAGCGGGGCTCGAGGGAGCCAATACAACGGAAATCAATCCCAAGACAAAATATCCGGTCATCGATATCCTTCCGGAACAGCGGGAAAAGCTCGCGCGCAAAGACTATGGTGGTTCGATGCGCCTCGGAGCATACCCGTGCTACTTGGAGGAAGGCACGTTCGTCCGTGAGATATACGGCACCGATGTAATCTCCGAGCGCCACCGTCACCGCTTTGAGATTAACCCCGTGTATGTCGGGGAGCTGGAGAAAGCAGGCCTCGTCTTTTCGGGGAGGTGGGAAGGTGGCGATTTGAAAGAAATCGCCGAATTGCCGCGCTCGCAGCATCCGTTCTACATCGGTACGCAATTCCATCCAGAACTCAAGGCGCGTCCGCTCGACCCGCACCCGCTTTTCAACGCATTCATCAAAGCGGCGGTAGCGCGCTCAAACAAATAGCGAAGTCGGGCGTACATACCTGTTTGCGCAATACGAGCTGCGGGGTATACCCCATGAGATAAGTGCTCCAGAGCTGGTAGACTCGATTTGATTTGTATATCTCACGGGGTATATTTAGACATGGGGGTAAAAATCACCGAAGGATTTACATTCGATGACGTACTCATTCGTCCCGGCGCTTCTTCAATGGAGCCTGCCGAGGCGTCTCTCAACATACATATAGCGGGCATCGAGCTCTCGTACCCATTTCTCAGCGCCGCGATGGACCGCGTGACTGAAGCGCGCATGGCAATCGCGCTCGGCAATCTCGGGTGTCTCGGCGTCTTGCACCGCAACTGCTCTATCGACGCGCAGGTCGCGATGGTGCGAGAAGTAAAAAAGGCGGGCGTAGCTGTCGCCGCGGCGTGCGGGCCGTTTGCGGTTGATAGGGCGAAGGCACTCGACGAAGCGCGCTGTGACGCCATCGTCATCGACTGCGCGCACGGCCACAATCTGAATGTCGTCGCGAGTGCCAAGAAAATAAAGAAGAGTCTCAAGCACGCCAAGATGATATTCGGCAACATCGCGACGGGCGAAGCCGCAAAAGAGGCGTGTACATTTGCCGATGCGGTCAAGGTGGGCGTCGGCCCCGGAAGCATCTGTACGACACGTATCATCTCCGGCGTCGGCGTCCCGCAACTCTCCGCCGTGATGGAGGTCGCGGCAATCGCGCGTAAAAGGGGAGTGCCGGTCATCGCCGACGGCGGCATCCGCACGTCGGGCGATATCGCCAAAGCGCTCGCTGCGGGCGCGAGCGCCGTCATGTGCGGCAACATGTTTGCTGGCACCGATGAAGCCCCCGGCAAGGTGGTCGTATTGAAAGGCAAATCCGCCCAAGGCGGATCCTCCTTCGGAGGAAAGTACAAAGAATATCGCGGCATGGGCTCAGAAGCCGTCATCAAAAGCGCCTCAGGCGCAGAGCGCTACTTCACCCACGGTAGGAAAGCGGTACCGGAAGGCGTCGAAGCCTATGTGCCGTACAAAGGACCCGTGGGCGATATCGTCGCGAGCCTCGCGTCCGGCGTGCAGGTAGGCATGGGGTATGTCGGCGCACGCACCATCGCAGAATTCCAGAAGAAAGCCGGATTCATCCGCATCACGCACGCATCCATCGCGGAGGGCAAACCGCATTCGCTCTCGGGACTCAAAGATTAGTTCGCGATATTTTCGTCAGGCGAGAGTAGCAAGCTATGGAATGGTTTCTCGGCATCATCGCAGCAACCGTCGCGTTTTTTTCAGCGCTCTTTGTCGGAGCGGAGCCCATCGTCTTTGAACTTCCGCCGCCGATGATAGTCGAGGAGAAAGCCGAAGTGCTTTTCGGCGGTGACCTTTTTTTTGACCGCGCGATACGTATCGCGATGGAGGAGCACGGGCCCGATTATCCGCTCTCCTGCATCGCTCCGACTTTGCAGAGTGTCGATATCGTTGTCGCCAACCTCGAAGGCCCCATCACCTCGGCCGATTCACGGAGCGTGGGTACGACGCCGGATGAGATGGGCCACTACACCTTTACCTTTCCGACCTCGACGGTCGGCGTCCTCTTTCGGCACAACATCCGCCTCGTCAACCTCGGCAACAACCACATAATGAATTTCGGCCGCGACGGACTTCTCGAAACGAAAGTATTGCTTGAGAGCGGGGGTATCGGATACTTCGGTGACCCCGATGTATCTGAGAGTGAACGCGTCGCGCGGGTCACTATCGGTGGGGTACATTTTTCTTTCGTGAATTGGAGTGATTGGACGAGTGATAAGACCGATCACACTGTCGCACAGGTGCGCGCGGAGGCGAGAGAAGGGCGCGTGGTCGTGGTCTACACACACTGGGGCGAAGAATACGTGCCCGCGACGGAGCGGATGAAAAGGCTCGCGCACGATTTCGTCGACGCGGGGGCGGGCCTCGTTGTCGGGAGTCATCCGCATATCGTGCAGGAGCACGAAGTGTACAAAGGCTCCCACATCTACTACTCGCTCGGCAATGTGCTCTTCGACCAGTACTGGGAGGCGGCGGTGCGCGAGGGGCTCCTCCTCAAAGTGACGTTTGAT
>DATECE010000019.1:0-3856 GCA_036516595.1 Minisyncoccota bacterium
AGACGATGCGCTCGTACTGGGGCTTGCCACCGGCCCCTTGTGTCGCGATCATCTGACCTTCGCGGATATCCACAACCTTCTTCCACACCCCGCCCTTGACGAAGGGGTGCACTTGCTCTAGTATTGGCAGTGCCGGTGAAAGCCGGGTGTGATGGCCCCTTCGGGGGCCTTTTCTATTGTCATCACTTTCGCGACTCTCTGTATTGAATTCAACGAATGGCATCATGGCAATATTGAGAAATACGTCTGTTTGAGTCCGTAGTTCGCGACCAGTCGCGCGATAGGGAGCAATGACAATTGACCGTTTGCCACGCTTTTGCAATTGTTCAGCCAGATACGCAAAGTCGGAATCGCCAGAGAATAGTATCGCGGTATCGTACTGGTCGCGCCCAAGACATGCGTCGCAGGCGATCTCCACGTCGAAATTCGCTTTCGGCAGGTCTTTGCCACCCTTCTGTTTGATGATCTTGAGCGGTTTGGTAATGAGTGAGTAACCAAGGTGCTTGAGTCGCCCGAAGAAGCGTTCCTGCCCCTCTGTGCGGAAATATGCTTGGTAAAACCCCGCGAACGAGATTTCATTATTGCCGCCAAATGACTGGTACAGGTTCTTATAATCTACTCTGGCGTTCATGTGCCGAATGGCAGATTCTATATTGGCACCGTCTATGAAAATCGCAACGCGCTCTTCGGGAAGCTTGGGCGCGACGAGGTACGGATGATTGCCGGTGGTCCTGATGCGCTTGCCGGTCGCGGTAACGAGCTCGAAGATGTCCTTTGTCCCCATGAAGGCGAGCTGTTTGACGCGCGAGACGACGAGCTTGCCGGTCTTCTGGTCGAGAGTGAGAATTTCGTCGCCTTCCTTGATGTCCTTGATCTCGACATCTTCGAAATACTCTTCGAGCGAGCCGTCGGGGCGGCGGCGCTTGCGCCGCCGCCTGAGCTTGGTGTCGCCCGCGACACAGAGGCCATTCACCGCGAGCGTGCCTCCGACTGTCAGATTGCTGCCGAATGTCGCCGCGCCGTTCTGGTTGATGGCGAGCGCGGCAGTCGTCGAGGTGGCGCCGTAGGTGGAGGTGGCGAGATAGAAGGAGTTGGAGATGGAGCGGAGGGTCCATGCATCGCTGGTCAGTGTCGTATCGACGAGAGAGAGTTGCGGACTCGTCGCGTTCGCGACGGTGAGTGCGTGAGATGGAGAGGTGGTGCCGATGCCGACGTTGCCTGCGGAGTCGACGAGGAAGGCGGTGTTGTGGGCGACGATGCCGTTGCCGATGAAGTTGTGCGTGCCCTCTATTTCCACGTCATACACGTCCTCCTCGGCGACGGCTTCAATCGAGACGATGCGGCTCCATTGCACCTTCACGCCTTCGGGTGTTATATTGATTGCGCTATGAACATCAATGACTACATCGTCGCCGATCCGCGCATCTGCCACGGCAAGCCCACCTTCAAGAATACCCGCATCATGGTGTATCTCGTCCTTGAACTTCTGGAAGCGGGTATTTCCGTTGAAGAAATCACTGGACCCGACTACTATCCCCAGCTCACGCGCAAACACATCGAAGCCGCCTTGCACTACGCTGGCAGCCTTTTGAAGACACGCGAATATGTCTCTCAAGTTGCTCTGCGATGAGAATACCGCCGGGGCGGTAGCCAGATTCCTAAAGAGCGAGGGGTATGATGTGGCGCGTCCGGTGCCGCAGACTACCGATGAAGATATCGGCGAGATGGTATTGCGCGAGAAGCGCATCATCGTCACGCACGATTCCGATTTCTCAAACATTCTCAAATTCGATCCGCGCGAATTCTTCGGCATCATCCGCATTAGGATCGAGCCGCCCCTCAACCACGTGGTGATCGCATCCTTGAAGCGCGTGCTTGCCGCGTATCCTACGGCGCGCCGATTGCGCGGTCGGCTTATAATCGCGCTGCCTGACACGTTTCGGGAATGGGAGGGAGATGCGCCGCTTGGAGATTGATCCGCCACCGCTATTTCCAGCCCCGGCGCTAGATACTTTACTTTTTTCCAACCCTGCCGCGTGAGGTACGGATGATTGGCGGTCGTGCGAATGGATCTGCCGTCTTCAGTGGTGATGCGATACGTTTGCTTCACGCCCATAAAGGCGAGTTGCTTGACGCGACTCCAGACCAGCGCGCCCGTCTTCTCGTCGAGCGACTGTATCTCGTCGCCTGCTTCGACGTCTTGTATCTCAACTTCGTCATACTCATACGGGTCGCCTGCGGTGAGCGAAGTCGAACCGTCTTTGCGCCGCCTGCGGCGGCGCAGCTTGGTATCCCCCGTCACACACTGCCCCACACGGAAGGTGTTCGAGGTCGTATTCAAGACGCCCACCCCGAGTCCTCCGGTGAGGTACCCGTTGCCCGCCACCGAGAGCGTGGTGGCGGGGCTGGTGGTGCCAATCCCGACGTTGCCGCTTGTCGCGAGGAAAAGGGTCGAGGTGGCGAGGAGCGTGTCGGTGCCGTTGTAGTACGGGAATTGTCCGGCGGTGCCGGTGATGCCGGTGATGGCCGAGGCGCCGTTGCCTTGGAGGAGACCGGTGAGGGTGGAGGCTCCCGTGCCTCCTTCGGTAACGGCAAGGTCGGTCGTGAGCGTAAGGGCGTTGGCCGTCAGGGTGGCGCCGTCGAAGGTGAGGTTCGCGGAGTCGGTGAACGCGCCTGCGGTGGTGATGTACGGCACGCGGCCGCTCGTGAGCGCGGAGACGGTGAGGTTCGTCGTCGAGGCCGTGCCAAAGTAGCCCGTGCCGGAGACCGTGAGCGCGGTGGAGGAGGCGTAAGGAAACGTGTTAGCGCCCGTCGCGGTACTCGTGAATACGCCGGTAGCGGATGCGGTGCCGAGATAGGTGTTGTGCGCGACGATGCCGTTTGCGACGAAGTTGTGGGTGCCTGAAACGGCGATGTCCCATACCTGCTCGATGCCGTCGTACTCGATGGAAACGATGCGCTCGAAGGCGATGTCTTCCTTGGGCGCGAACATTGCGCCGAGCTTGGATTTTAGAGCTTGGAGCTTAGATAATGCACTTCCCAAGTTCCCCGCGCCAGCGGCTTGTGCTATACTGCCGGCGTTATGAACAAGCGCATCACTATCAATAAGTACATCGTCGCCGACCCCGCGATTTGCCACGGCAAGCCGACTTTCAAGGGCACTCGCGTCATGGTCTGGCAAGTTCTCGAATTGCTCGCCGGCGGAGAACCGATCGAAAGTATTCAACATACTTTCATTACCAAGCTCTCGCGCGAACAGATCGCCGCCGCGCTCGAGTACGCGAGCGCCTTGACTCGAAATAAGTATGTCGTCGTCGACACCAATCCGATTCCTGCTTGACGAGAACGTCCGCATTGAACTCACGAAACTCCTCGCCAAACGCGAGATAGATTTTGCGACTGCGAAGAAGTCGAGTGGCGACAAAACGCTCGCGAATATCTCGCTCGCGGAAGGACGCGTTGTTGTGACGAACGATACGGATTTTTCGGAGATGTACAAAGGCGACGTGTTCGGAGTCGTATGGCTGCGCCTACCCCAGAACGATCCTGTGCTTCTCGTTGAGAAATTCTCTGCATTGCTCGATGACGAAGTGCGATGCGTTGATTCGCTTGTCATTCTTGAACCCGCGAAACGACGCGTGATGCCACTTTCGAGACGCATTCGCTTCGGAAAGAAATCTTGATTCGCTTCCTTCGCGAGCACCTCATCCTTCGCCGCCCATTCGACCCGCTCAGGGCAAGCAGCAATCGTATTGCCAACGCGCAGATCGGCCGCGCGGACCCAGCCCCATTCGGTAAGGTACGGGTGCGTGCCGGTCGTGCGGATCTCTTTGCCGCTCTCGGTCGTGAGCTTGTA
>DATECE010000020.1:0-5877 GCA_036516595.1 Minisyncoccota bacterium
GTCGCGGTTGAGCGGGCTCGCAACAAGGACCTCGTCTCGCCGGACGTACTCGCGCTCGAAAAACAGCTGAGCGAACGTCTCGGGACGCGCGTGCGTATCGAAAAGAAAGAAAACGGCGGCAAAGTGACGATTGATTTTTTCTCGCCGGAAGACCTCTCGCAACTCTGTCTCGCGCTCTCCACACCGTCTCCTTCGACCGCCACAGAGGCTACGGCTCAGGAAGCACAGGTAGGAGGGGGAGAGGCACCAGCAGAAATTCCCGCAGCGCCTCCTGCACAAGAGCCACGTGGACCGTCGCAATCCGACGACCTCTACTCCATTCGTAACTTCTCACTCTAACTACCGTTTGCCACCACCGCTCGCGCGTTTCTCGTGAGCGAGCGCCGCGCGGATATGCTTTTTTGCGAGGTTGGTCTTTGCGATGTCGTGCCATTTGCGCGACGGGTGACCCGAGGGCTTGGTGACAACCTCCACCATATCTCCATTGCGGAGCGACGTTTCAAGGGAGACAAGCTTGCCGTTGACGCGTGCCCCCGACATCTTGTTGCCGAGATCGGAGTGGACGGCATACGCAAAATCGATGGGTGTCGCTGCGACAGGCAAATCGATGACGTCTCCCTTGGGCGTAAAGACGAAGACGCGGTGACTAAAAAAATCGGTTTTGAGGGTGTCGAGGTATTCTTCTGACGCGTGTTCATCTCTGTTGACCGTGCCGAGCTCGCGTACCCACTCGGGGACACTCTTTCCGCTCGATTCGGCGGGTATTGGCTCGGACTTACCGCCGGGGAAAAATTGCCGAATCCATTCGAGACTGCTGCGCCTTGCTGCGCCTTGCTGGATGTCCTTGTAGGTGAGGTGCGATGCGATACCGTAGAGTGCCTCGCGGTGCTGGGCCTCCGTCCGCAATTGTATTTCGAGCGCACCGCCGTCACCCGTGTACACAGTCGTATGAATACTCTGGTAGCCGTTGGGCTTCGGGAACGCAATGTAGTCCTTTATTTTGCCGGGCACGGGTCGCCAATGACCGTGAATGATTCCGAGTGCGGTGTAGCAGTCGGCGACCGAGGGGAAGATGATACGGAGTGCGATGATATCGTACACCTTGCTCATATCCCAGTCCTTTCTATCGAGTTTGCGGAAAAGACTGTAGACGCCTTTCACTCTCGCTTCGGTGCGGAAACTGCGGAGGTTGGCTTCTGCAAACTGCCGCTTCACGTCTTTCTCCGTCTTCTCGAGACGATGTTCATTTTCCCTCTTGCGCTCCTTCAGGAGCTCGCGCGTTCTTTCGTAGTCCTTCGGATACGCCCACGGGAAGGCCGCGTCTTCGAGCTCTTGTTTGGCGACCGACATACCGAGTCTATCGGCTATCGGTGCGTAGATTTCGAGTGTCTCGAGAGCGATTCGCCGACGCTTGTCCTCGCGTGGCACGTGTTCGAGCGTACGGGCATTGTGGAGACGATCCATCAATTTAATGATGAGGACACGGATATCCTGCGCGGTCGCGGCGAAGAGTTTGCGGAGGGACTCTGTGTGCCGCTCGAGTCCGCGGTAGCGCAAGGCGCCGAGCTTCGTCACTCCTTCCACGAGGTAGAGCACCTCTTTACCAAAGTCGTCCTCAATCCGCTTCGGCGTGATGCCCGCGTCTTCTATCGTGTCGTGGAGCAATCCTGCAGCAATCGCTCGCGCGTCCATCCCGACCTGCGCTAAGAGGTAGCCGACTTCTGCGGTGTGCACGAAGTACGGGTCGCCAGAATAACGGGCCTGACCTTCATGTGCTGTACGGGAGAGCTCGTACGCGCCCTCGATAAGTTTTTTATCGACATCGCTCGCGTCCGTCATGGCGGCGATGATGTCGGAAACGGGACGGGGAGTTGCAACGGCCATACAAAGGGATAATACTGCCGGAAGCGATGTTGGCCAAATGAGGCATGACCATGACGATGTTCGGACCGCCGACGCATGCATGCGTCGGATGCAAAGCAACCGCTACGCTCACCAAAGCCGAGGCACCGATGGAGGGGCCGCCTCCGAAGTGTTACAGCTGCGGCGGAGTGCTCCATAGCATCGAAGTCGATGCGGAGCTTTCGCGTGCGCTCGATTCGGCCGATACGGCGACGACGCCGGAAATGCAGGCAATCCTCAAAACGCTCATACCGAGCAAGGCCTGAATTCTATCGTCCGCGAGACGGATGACGAAGACGCGGCGCCGACAGGCGCCGCTCTCACTTTTTAAGTTTGTGCGGATTGTGATTTGGGCACGTTTTATTGCTACACCGTTCAGGGATGGTCTTTGTGCCCTCCATCATAAGTGAGCCGCACATCTCGCAGATTCGGCCGGTCGGGCGCGCTTTGATGGCATGTTTGCACGCGGGATAGTTGGAGCAGGCAAAGAAGATGCCAAAGCGTCCCTTCCGCTGCATCATCTCACCCTTGGTGCATACGGGGCACGCGACGCCAGTTTTCATTTTTTCTAGCTCGTTGGGGTCTTGCTTTACGAATTTGCACTTCGGATAGTTGGAGCACGCGATAAATCTGCCGAAGCGGCCTTCGCGCTCTATGAGTTTGCCGTCTTTGCACTCGGGGCATGGCTCGCCTATCTCTTTGGGAGGAGCGATTTCGGAGCCATCCTCTTTGCGCGCGCCGAGACAGGCGGGGAACTTCTTGCACGACATGAAGCGCCCGTTTTTCGAGAGTTTGTATTCCATGGGGCCGGCGCAGATGGGGCAGGGGAATTCTTGCGGCGCGTCTCCCATGCTCGTTATCTTCGGTATCTTTTCTTTGCCTTTGACGGCTTTGTGGAAGGCCGTGTAGAAATCCTTGAGCGTCTTTTCGTACCCGCGCTTGCCTTCGGCAATCTCGTCGAGCTCGTCCTCCATCTCGGCGGTAAAGGTATCGGAGATGTAGTCACCGAAATTCGCTTCGATAAAGGTAGAAACGACGTCGCCTGTCGCGGTCGGTATGAGCGTACGTCCCTGCTTTTCGACGTAGCCGCGTGTTTCCAGCGTGCGGATGGTGGACGCATAGGTGGATGGGCGACCGATACCGCGCTTTTCAAGTTCTTTGACCAGCCCTGCCTCGCTGTAGCGTGCGGGCGGCTGCGTCTCCTTGCCCTCGATATGCGCCTCTACCAGCTTGAGCGCATCGTCTCCTCTGACTTTGGGCAGCTCGACATCTTCGCCGCGCGCATCGGGATCAGCTGCGAGCCAGCCATCGTAGACCACGCGCGAACCATTGGCGGCGAAGTCGGGAATGCCGCCCTTCTGTACGGTCGCAAGTATCTTGGTGCGCAGTATTTTTGCATCGGTCATCTGGCTCGCGAGCGCTCGGGCACGAATGAGAGCATAGAGCTTTTTTTGCTCATCGGTGGAACCGAGTGAACGCCGTTTTGCGTCGGTGGGACGGACGGCTTCATGCGCTTCCTGCGCGCTCTTGCTCTTGGTCTTGAAGACGCGCGCCTCCACGTACCCCTCGCCGAATTCAGATTTGATGACATCGAGGAGTGCCGTGACCGCATCCTTCCCGAGATTGGTCGAGTCGGTACGCATGTAGGTGATGTGCCCCGCCTCGTACAACTTCTGCGCTATCTGCATGGTGCGCGACGGCGAGAACCCGAAGCGTGTGGAAGCAGTCTGCTGGAGGGTTGACGTCGTAAAGGGTGCGCGCGGTGCACGCTTGGCCTCGGTCTCTTCGACCGAGATGACTTTCCAATCTTTTTCCTGAGCCGCCTTGTAGATGCGCTCAGCTTCGTTTTCCTCTTTGGGCTCCTCGGTACAGATGACGGTGAACTGTTCCTTTTTTTCCGTGTGCACATCGGCGCTTACGACCCAGAATTTTTCGGGTATAAAGGCACGTATCTCACGCTCACGCTCCATCACGATGCGCAGCGCAGGCGATTGGACGCGTCCCGCTGAGAGGCCGTAGCGGACCTTTTTCCATATGAGGCCCGAGAGGTCGTAGCCGAAGAGTCTGTCGAGGACGCGGCGTGCTTCCTGCGCGCGGACCAACTCCTCGTCGATGAGTCGTGGGTTCGCGAGCGCTTCTTGGACGGCGTGTTCGGTTATTTCGTGAAAGACGATGCGTTTTGGGTTTTTGAGACCAATCGTCTCTGCGAGGTGCCATGCGATGGCCTCTCCCTCGCGGTCGGGGTCGGTCGCAAGGATGACTTCGTCTGCGCTCTCCGCTGCTTCGTGGAGCTCGTCGATTATCTTTATCTTCTCCTTAACGATTTGATACTTCGGCACGAAACCCGCTTCGATATCGACGGCGTCTTTGTTGCTCTTGGGGAGATCACGGATATGGCCCACCGATGCTCGTACAAAAAAATCGCCGCCGAGATACTTCTCGATGGTCTTGGCTTTTGCCGGCGACTCTACGATTACAAGTTTCTTGGCCATGGGGGATAGTGATACTCCATCACACTAGCATGTGTCAAACTGCTCGCGCTCATTGATACTCCTCCGGCGACGTTTCCATGCGACGTTCAAATGTAACGGCGGCCACCCTCTGCGATGGCCGCCATCTCTTTTTCCGCGGGCAATGTTCAGATTCCGCGCCGATCGACTATCGTCCAGATAGTCCACCAAAGAATCTTGCAGTCAAAACAAAAACTCTGGTGGCGACGATAGAACAGATTGAGCAGGTGGGCGCTGTATGGTCCCCGTCGCATTGAGAGCCTGCCACGTGTTTGGGGTATGCCCGACAGTCCCGGACGAAGATCGTAGCGCCGCTCATAGCCTCGAATCTGATTTTTCCGGACCTCCGCGATGTGTTCATCGATAGGTCTCGGTCCGACCAAGCTCATGTCGCCTCGGACGATGTTCCAGAACTGTGGAAGTTCGTCGAGGTGAATGGGACGGAGATAGGCTCCAACGCGCGTGACTCGTGGGTCCCCTTTGGTGATGAGCTTAAGCGAGTGTGGCGCTCCCTCCACCATAGTCCGGATTTTGTAGCACCGAAAGGTGACTCCGTTGCGGCCAACGCGTAATGGCATAAAGAATGCCGGCCCCGTGGAGTCGAGCTTCACAGCGATTGCCATGATGAGAATGACCGGCGCGGATACTATAAGAAGCACCAGCGCCAGCAGGAAATCAAAAACTCGTTTCTGCACGTGCGCCTCCCTATTGTAGCGCCGAGAAAGACTTGCAGAAAAGTACAACGATTACAGTTCAAAGTCAAATACTTATATGTCATACCCCACTATATGAGCGGAGTCGTGCGCTTACTTGAAAAGCAGATGTCCGGCGCGTGCGCCGGACATGTCTTTTGATTTCTGCGAACGTATGCGCACTATCCACCGTCACGCTTTAGCGCATCGGCCGCCCTGCACATTTCGCGCTCGGCGGCGAGCCGCACTTCCGCGTCGGTTGGGAAGGCCGCTGGTGCGGGACCCGGAACCGCATCAATGAAGGCCTGCACGAGACTCTTGGGTATCGGTCTGTCGGCATATTCTCCGGCGGGCTTCTCTTTCTTACGCTCTACGCGGGCATTCTGGCCGGTGCCGCTACCGCGCGTCCAAAATTTTACTTCGTCCGCATCCCTCCGCTTTTCCGCTGCTTTGCGCAGGCGCATGACCTTGGCGCCGATTGAACAGCGGCCCTTATCGGCGCAGTGTTCGAATCCTCCCATCTCGTCCGCTATGTCCGCGGCACTCAATCCCGCAGCCCAGTGCACTCGCAACAACCGCACGCGTTCGTCGTTCCAACCCGTCATGGCAGTCTCCCCAAAATGCTGACGTCTAACGACAGCTTACACGCTCAACGCACGCGGACAAAACCAAGCTCTTCGACGATGATACCTTTGAGTTCCATGGTTGAGAGAAGGATGTTGGCCTCGGTGATGGGGAGCGCGAGTTCGGCGATAAGCTCCTCTCGCGAGAGC
>DATECE010000021.1:0-2179 GCA_036516595.1 Minisyncoccota bacterium
CCATGTTACAATCGCCCCATGAAATCCATTGTCGTCGCCAATTGGAAGATGCATCCGGCGACGTTCCGTGAGGCCAAGAAACTCTTCGAGGCGACGCGTCGAGTCGCAGAACAGGCAAAGGCCGTTTCAGTCGTCGTTGCACCGCCTGCGCTCTATCTGCGCGAACTCGCCGCGCTCTACCGAGGTAAGCGCATCGCTTTTGCGGCCCAGCACGCACACTTCGAAGTGGAAGGTGCACACACGGGGGAGATTTCCATGCGTCAGATGCACGACGCGAAAGCATCATACGTCATCATCGGCCACGCGGAGCGGCGCGCATTGGGAGAGACCAACGATGATACTCGTCGGAAAGTCGCAGCCGCGCTCGCGGAAAAATTGACACCAATCCTCTGTGTTGGAGAGAGCACTCGTAGCGCGGAAGGAACGCATTTCGGTTTCGTCAGAGAGCAATTGCGCCTCGGTCTTTCCGATGTACCCGATGCAAAGATTTCGCGGGTCATCATTGCCTATGAACCCGTGTGGGCCATCGGCGCCGAGAAACCCATGGACACACGGAGCATGCATGAAATGGCGATATTCATACGGAAAACTATCGTTGAGCGCGCGGGGCCGGTCGGGATGAACGTCAAGATTCTCTACGGCGGAGCCGCCGACGAGACCAATTCGCGTGCCATGCACGAGGAAGGCGATGTGAACGGTCTCCTCGTCGGCCGCGCTTCGGTCGACGAGGAAAAACTCTCGGCGCTCATACTCTCACTCAATTGATATGCCCCGCAGTAGATGTTGGCAAAAAACACGCTCTATAATCAGATGTATGCAACAAATCATCGACTGCGAGAGATACGGTCGGGTGGACATCCCCAACGTCCCGCGCGTGTTTAACAATGCGGGCATAATCGCGAACAGTATGAAATTGAAATATGCGGCACTATGGTCGAATGCTGCGCGGGACATTGCCAACATTCACTGACGGGGTATGCGGTGTGTCGACGAACTGACGCAGAGCGACTTGCAAGGAAAAAAGGTTCTGCTGCGGAGCGATTTCAATATGCCGCTTGCGGCAAACGGCGAAGTCGCCGAGCCCTTTCGCCTCAAGCGCGGCTGGGAGACCGTGCAATTCCTCGTCGAACGCGGTGCGCGCGTCATCATCATCTCTCACATCGGTCGTGACCCGTCGGAAACGATTGCTCCCGTCGCACGCGCGCTCGCACACTTTGCACCGGCACATTACATAGCGGATCTTCTCGGCCCTGCCGCGACTCACGCTGTCGCAGCGATGAAAGCAGGCGACATACTCCTTCTCGAAAATGTTCGCCGCGATCCGCGGGAGATTCTGAACGACGAAGGGTTTGCGCGTGAGCTCGCAGAGCTTGCCGACATCTACGTCGACGATGCATTTGCTGCGGCGCATCGAGCGCACGCTTCTATCGTCGGCATACCGAAACACCTTCCCTCATACGCAGGACTCTTGATGCGCGATGAGGTCAAGGAACTTACTGCCGCACTTTCGCCGGAGGCGCCCTCGTTTGCGATTCTCGGCGGGGCAAAGTTTGAGACAAAGGCTCCGCTTGTGAAGACGCTCCTCGCGGCATATGACCATCTCTTCATCGCAGGCGCCCTCGCCAACGACGTGTTCAAGGCGCGGGGACTCCCCGTCGGACGCTCGCTCATTTCCGAAGAATTGCCGGGGCCCGATGTACTGAATCATCCGCACTTTGTATCGCCCGTTGATGTGGTTGTCGAAAGGAGCGATATGCAGGCGCATGTAAAGAAGCCGGAGGATGTCGAGCCTGAGGACAAGATTGTCGACATCGGACCGGATTCGGTCGCGCTCATCGCGCCGCTCATTCGCGAAGCACGTTTCATTCTCTGGAATGGGCCGACCGGTCTCTACGAAGGGGGATACACCGAATGGACTGAACGCATCGCGGAGCTCATCGCAGAGAGCGATGCAAAAAAAGTCATCGGCGGCGGCGACACCATCGCTGCGATACAAAATGCAGGCATACCGCCCGAAAAACTTGGTTTCTTGTCCACGGGAGGCGGGGCGATGCTCGAGTTCCTTATGAACAAGGGCAGACTGCCGGGGATTGACGCACTCGACCACACCTGACGTATCCGGTGTCCCCACAGCGTATATGGAAAGATATGGCGTCCGACGTCGTCTCAGTCGGTATAC
>DATECE010000022.1:0-13509 GCA_036516595.1 Minisyncoccota bacterium
GAGGCGACTTCCGCTTCGTTCCAGATGAGCGCCTGCCGCGCTTCGCGGAGCGAAAGTTCGATATAGCCTTCTTCGTTGTCGGTGCCGACGACCTTGGCGGTGATGAGGTCGCCGATGTTAACGTTCTTGAGCGTTTCGCGCGCGGAGAGATATTCGCGCCCGTAAATAATGCCCGTGCCGAAGGGGTGGAGATCGACGAAAACGCGCGCACGGCCGACCGCGACGACGGGACCTTCGACGACATCGTCGATTGCAGGCACTTTTGGCGCTGCCTTCAGGAGCTCGGCCATCGGGCCGCCCTTTTCCTCCGGTATCTCGACCTCTGTATCTTCTGACGCACTCGTAACAATAGTATCTTCTGCCATATGCACTGCCCGACGCCTATCTGCTTACGCTACCGTGACTCTCTGCAGGAAGGTATGAATCGGACACATTATTAATGAATAATCGGGCCTCTGCCCGTGGGGCACAATATATATGAATGTCGGGCGCTAAGCAACCGTGGTATATTTTTTGTCATGAAGCGGGTCGGAGGTGACGTGCGAGGTTTCGTCTCGGAATTCTGGAAATTTGCTGCCAAGGGCAATATGTTCGACCTCGCGGTCGGCGTCGTCCTCGGGACCGCATTCGGCGCGATTGTGACCTCGCTCGTGAAAGACATCATCACGCCGCTCATCAGCATCGTTACCGGCAGTACCAACTTCAGCACGTGGACCTTTACG
This sequence comes from Minisyncoccota bacterium, assembly GCA_036516595.1. Classification (GTDB taxonomy): domain Bacteria; phylum Patescibacteriota; class Minisyncoccia; order Phycocordibacterales; family UBA2100; genus UBA10103. The sequence goes on from DATECE010000022.1 coordinate 723, forward strand.
CTCCGCGAAGCGACGATAATCGGGGGTGAAGAGGTGCCGGCGCTCGTCATCGGCTATGGAAATCTCTTGCAGGCATCGCTCAATTTTGTCGTCGTCGGACTCTCGATATTTATCTTCTATAAAGCATTCGTCAATATCCGCACGCGTCTCGAGCGGCACGAGGCGACGGAGCCAGCTGCACCACCTGTTTCGACGCAAGAAAAACTCCTCTCGGAGATACGGGACATATTGTCCGCCCAAGGCGGATTTGCCAGCGGCGGAAAAATGCAGGCCGAAAAAAGCGAGCGAACCGAGATGTAAACTCGGGTCGCCTCATTGGCGTCGCGTCTCACTGCCTAGTCGATACGATGCTCGACGTTTCCTGCGGGCAGTTGACGATCATTTCGCTCGGCAGGAAGCAGTACGGCTGAAGGGTGGACGTCGTGACGCGCGGCACGCCGAAGGTCGTCGCAGCGCCCGTCGGACGGTAGTGCGACCACGTGTGCACACGCTCGGGGTCGAGCATGAGCACGTAGTGCGGCAAGCTGGCCGGCGAGACCGCAATGACGGTCACACGTTCGGCGCGCACGTCCGCCGCAGAGGCGATAAGCAGAAGAGGAACGAAAGCATATTTCCACATGGGGAGCCCCTATGCATATCCCCATCGTTTTTACAGTTCTTCCGAGCGATGGTCTCGGAAGTACGCTCGCATAACGATATGCCTCTCTGTGCAGGGAGTCAAAAGGTGGAGTCGAACAAGCATCAATATAAAAATGTCGACCCCGAAGGAGCTGATTGTTCGCAAGCGAACGCTCAAGTCCTTCAGGGCCGTTTCGGAATCGAGATTGACTTGTCTGTGACAGTGGTCAACCCGAATTTATCCTTGTTCCAGCGATCAGCCGACCACGAACGCCTTCTTGGTGGTGTGGGCCGGAGTCAGGCGGGTTTTCGGGGCGCCTTGCTTCTTGCCGCGCAGCTTCGCCGCCGAGTTCTTCGGGTGCGTCGCACCCGTCGTCATACGCCAAGTCATGGTCTCTCTCCATTCCGGTTGTCCCTCGCTTTCACGAGCGGACGTGTGCTTGCATCTCTGGACGTCCTTGCCTCAGGTGAGACTCGGGCTCATTGGATGCCTCTTAAGCGTAGCGCGTTAATGAAGGTGGTCAAAGGATTTTTCTCCATATACGGGGATAACGAACTCATGGCTATAATGGCCAAAAACTGATATATTTTTGCCATGATATTGACCTACCACGAAGGAGCGTGCATCCGTGCAAGCGCAGGGGACACGACGCTCGTGTTCGGGCCTGTCTCGAAAAAATCAAAGAATTTCAAGCCGGTCAATTTCGGTGCCGATGTCGCTTTCGTGAGTCTCAACCACCCCGATATGAACGGTGCAGGGGAGGCGGCGCGCGGCGAACGGCAGCCCTTCCTTATATACGGCCCCGGCGAGTACGAGGTCTCCGCCAAAGGCGGATCCGCCTCCGGCGGAAAGGATTCTGTGACAGCGTCCGGTTTTGCCGCCGGCTCGACTTATGGCGGCGACCCGCTCACAAATACTATTTATTCAGTCAAATTCGATGGCCTCTCAGTCCTCTATCTCGGCGCGCTCGTCGAGGCGGATTTGCCGCGCGAGGTGCTCGAAATGGATTCGCCCGATGTGCTTATCATCCCCGTTGGAGGCGCCGGCACACTCGGGCCCGCCGAAGCTGGCAAGCTTGCAGTAAAACTCGAGGCAAAAATCATCATTCCCGTACTTTTTGACGACAAGTCACTGAAGCAATTTCTCAAAGAGGCGGGTGCGGAGGGCGTGAAGCCGACTGATAAGCTCACCATCAAGCCGCGCGATGTCGCAGAAAAACAGAGCGAGGTCGTTGTTCTCACATCATAATATGGTCGTCGAACGCACGCTCCGGAAAATAGAAGCACTGAAGGAGCGGCCGCACCACGAGCGCCGTGCTATCGCCGCTGCGGTCGCACTCGGCGTCGTTGCGGTGCTTTTCGTCGGGTGGGGACTTGGCGCATATCGTTCGCTCGGCTCGAGCAGTGCAGAGCCCATCGCAGAAGAGTCGGCAACAATACAGAGCGCGACTTCGACCGGTGCGCGCGTCAGGCTCGAGGGAGAATCGGCCGCTGCGTCAGCCGCGACCGGATACATTCTCATGACAGACGATGGCTACCAAGTCGTCCCCGAAGTGACTCCATAACGCGGGGCAATAAAGTAACGATATGGCGTGCAAACAAATAGCCGCGCTCTCGTGCGCGGCCATACTTTCATATGTGGCGCGTCCGGCGCCTATTTTTTTTCGACATCGATGATGATTGTCTCGACGTGTTCTCCCATTAACGATGTCACTTCGACCTCGACGCGAGCGAGGCCCTCGGTTAGGGGAAACGCTATGCTTTGCTTTTCCCCTGGGTATACCGTGATCGATTGTGAACCGATCCGATACACGCGCCCCAGCTCGTTCTCGCTGACTTTGACGGCGAAAGCTCCGAATTTCGGTGGATCTGCCATGTGGGAAGTCTCCAAGTACACTCTTGCAAGATTATACGATAAATCGACTCATCGCGCAATATCTCGCTGCGTTGCTTTGAGCCATTTTTTACTGGAAGAAAGGCGGGCGGCATGGTAAAATCCCATACACATGGCCGCGAAAAAAGAGGAGAAATCGTCCGAACATGAAGCCCCGAAAGCGGTTGCTTCGTCGGTCATAGCGCGCTCCATCTCGACCGAGATGCGCGAGTCCTACCTCGACTACGCGATGACCGTCATCACCGCGCGCGCTTTACCCGATGTGCGCGACGGCCTCAAGCCGGTACACCGCCGCATCCTCTACGCTATGCACGAAGCGGGACTCTCGGTGAGCGCAAAGACCCGCAAGTCGGCGACCGTGGTGGGCGATGTCATCGGTAAGTACCATCCTCACGGCGACGCGGCGGTGTATGACGCTATGGTCAAGATGGCACAAGATTTTGCGATGCGGTATCCGCTCATCATTGGCCAAGGCAACTTCGGGTCCATCGACGGCGACGGAGCCGCGGCGTACCGCTACACCGAGGCCAAGATGTCGCGACTCGGCGGTGAGATGCTCCGCGATATTGAAAAAGATACTGTCGATTTCCGCCCGAACTACGACAACACGAAGAAAGAGCCGTCGGTCTTGCCGACCACGATTCCGAACCTGCTCCTCAACGGCACGCTTGGTATCGCCGTCGGTATGGCATCCAACATCCCGCCGCACAATTTGCGCGAAGTGGGAGGTGCGGCGGTACACCTCATCGAGAACCCAGAGACGTCGACAGAAGACTTGCTCAAATTCGTACAGGGACCCGATTTTCCGACGGGCTGTATCGCCTTCAATCAGAAAGACATCGCGCATGCGTACGCAACGGGGCGCGGCCCCGTCGTCGTTCGCGGCAACGCGGAGATAGTCGAAGGCAAGAAGGGTGACTACCAGATTGTCATCACCTCGATTCCGTACCGTGTGGTCAAGGCCGACCTCATCACGAAGGTAGCGGACCTCGTGCAGGAGAAGAAGCTCGAAGGTGTGCGCGACATCCGCGACGAGAGCACCAAAGACATCCGCATTGTCATCGAGCTCAAGGGCAACGCCAACCCGCAGACGGTCCTCAACTATCTCTACAAGCACACGCAGCTCGAAGACACCTTTCACTACAACATGGTTTCGCTTGTCGACGGCGTCCCACAGACGCTCTCGCTGAAAGCGATGCTCGAATACTTTGTCGCGTACCGCAAAGAGGTGGTCACGCGCCGCACGAAATTCGATCTGGCCCGCGCCAAAGAGCGCGAGCACATACTGCTCGGACTCAAGAAAGCGCTTGACCACATCGACGAAATCATCGCGCTCATAAAAACTGCTAAGGATGTTGATGATGCTCGTGCAAAACTTATGGGATTGTCGCCCGCCAAAGGCGGGTCCGCCTCGGGCGGAAAATTCAAATTCTCCGAACTCCAAGCGCAGGCCATCCTCGACATGCGTCTCCAGAAGCTCGCTGGCCTCGAGCGCAAAAAAATAGAGGACGAATTGAAAGAAGTGCAGGCGCTCATCGAAGAGCTTGAGACGCTCCTCAAGAGCCCGAAGAAATTGATGGACCTGATAACGAAAGAGATACGCGAAGTCGTCGAGAAATACGGCGACGACCGCCGTACCGCCGTCGTGAAGCGTGCAGCGACTATCCTCTCCGCGGAAGATCTTGTCGCCGACGACGAGTACGTGCTCGTGCTCACTTCGGGCGGCTATATCAAACGTACGAACCCACTCGAATACCGGCGCCAAAAACGCGGTGGCGTGGGTGTCGTGGACCTCGATACAAAAGATGAGGATTTCGTAACGCAGTTCCTCACAGCGTCAGCGCATTCGGACCTCCTCTTTTTCTCCGACCGCGGCAAAGTCTATCAGCTCAAGATGTACGAGCTTCCTGAAGGCCGGCGCGCGACCAAGGGCAAATCAATCATGAATTTCCTTTCGCTTGAACAGAGTGAGCAGATTACCTCCATCCTCTCAATGCCGAAGGAAAAGAAGACCATCGAAGGACTCTCGCTCCTCATGGCGACGCGAAGCGGAACTGTGAAGCGCGTCGCGACCAAGAGCTTCCACGAGGTACGGCGGAGCGGGCTTATCGCCATCGGCCTCGACAAGGGAGACGCTTTGCAGAGCGCGCAGTTTGTGCGTGAAGGCGACGACGCGGTGCTTGTCACAGCCAAGGGACAGTCAATCCGCTTCGCCGTCAAAGACGTGCGCGAAATGGGACGCCAAGCTGCTGGCGTGCGCGGCATGAAGCTCGGCACGGGGGACAGCATTGTAGGCGCGGGAGTCATACCCAAAGGTGTCAAAGACGCAGAACTCCTCGTGCTCTCTTCGACCGGCTACGGCAAAAAGACGCCGATGAGCGACTACAAGACGCAGGGACGCGGAGGCTCGGGCATCAAGACTATGTCCATCACACCGAAGACCAAGCAGCTCGTGGGCGGCACGGTGGTGCTCCGCAAAGCCGGCGAACTCGTCGCGATGTCCAAGAAATCCCAGACCATTCGTACAGGGCTCGATGAGATACCGACGCTCAGCCGCGCGACACAGGGCGTGCGCGTGATGAAGCTCTACGAAGGGGACCAAGTCGCGTCGTTCGTCGTATTTGAATCAGTGGAAGTGGAAGGGGCATAGTTTCGGTGCGAGCGGCGAGCGTGAGTTGACGCCCCACTCTGTCAGGCGTATACCTTCCCCAGCCCATTTGAAGGAGGAGACAATGGCAGATCATGCCGCAACCATTTTTGCCGTACTTCTCGTTGCAGGGGACTGGGTACCGATCGACGAGCTTCGCGACAGGAGCGGCGATTATGCAATCGCGATTGCCAAATCCGCATCGACCGAGAGTCCACTCAGGCGCGCTCTCTTGGTACTTACGCCGTGGCCGCTCCTGCGGATGTTCTACTATCGGCCCGACCGTTCGCAGTTCAAGTACGCGCTTGGCCAGCTCGTGCTTCTGGGCGTGCTCGAAACACGGGAAAATGCGCAGCCGAATGCGCACGGTATCGAGTACTTCTGCGAAGCGCGACTCAACGAAGACTGTCGGGCGCGCGCCAATCGAGGCGCGACCTACGAAGATATGCTGAAAATCATGCATGTCCGGTAGCTGACTTCCCCTGCAGAACCTCATCACGGCCCCGCCAACGCGGGGTCGTTCATTTTACATTTGCTCCGCTCATATATCCGTCGCTCCCTGCCTGCCGGCAGGCAGGGCTCGGATGTGGGAATAAACTCCCACATCACTCGTTTCGCTAGGCATCATATTCGCCCCGCTCATATATCCGTCGCTCTCTCGGATGTGGGAATAAACTCCCACATCACTCGTTTCGCTAGGCTATAATTGAATAGATATGACCGCGCGCTCCACGGCCGGATTTGCACAGCCGCATCAGAATGTCGCAGCGTTCGGTGTCGAACCGGCGATGCATATCGCGGATTTCGGTGCAGGAAGCGGAGCGTATGTGCTCGCAATCGCAGAGAGACTTGAGGGGAGCGGTCATGTGTATGCGATTGACGTACAGCAAGGCCTCCTCACCCGCATTAAGAACGAGGCGCACCGACGCGGATACAAGAACGTGGATGTCGTGTGGGCTGATCTCGAGCAGCCGAATGCGTCACGAATCAGAGACAGGCACCTCGACCTCGTACTTGTCTCAAATCTCCTCTTTCAGCTGGAGGAAAAAGGGGCGGTACTCGCCGAAGCGTGGCGTATCCTGAAAGCGACTGGGCGTCTTGCAATCATTGATTGGTCCGAATCATTTGGCGGCATGGGACCGCACAAAAAAGAGGTCGTCAAAAAGGAGCGCGCGCTCGAGTTGGCCAAGGCTGCCGGCTTTGAGCTCATTCGAGAATTTAAAGCCGGTGCCCACCACTACGGACTACTGCTCAGACCCGTGCCGCTCGAAAAGTGATAGCATTGAATGAACGTCTATGAATAAAATGTCGGCATTTCAGATAATCACCCTCGCTGTCTTTGCCGCTTTTGCCGTCGCCTCCGTGCTCATCTTCGCATTCGTACTTTCGTCGTCGGGCGACAACAGTGCAGGCCCCGTCACCATTTGGGGACCGTTCGACGAATCGGTGATGGGAGAAGCCATTCAGCAGTACGCGGAAAAGGATGCGAATTTTGAGCAAGTCACATACGTGCGCAAAGACGAAGATACGTATATGCAGGAGATTATCGGGGCGCTCGCAAAGGGGACGGGGCCCGATCTCTTTCTACTCCGGCAAGACCATGCGTACGCAGCCGCCTCTATCATACAGCCTGAGCCGTACGAGTCGCTTGCACGCACGAAATTTGAGGGTGCGTTTATCGACGGCGCCCGCCCGTTCCTCGGCGCATCCGGCGTGCTCGGCATCCCGTTTATGGCCGACCCCCTTGTTCTCTACTGGAATCGCGACCTTCTCGCAGCCGCGGGTTCCGCGAGGCCGCCGGTCTTTTGGGATGAACTCTACGATCTCGCCCGTGAGATGACGGAGCGTACGGAGACCGGCACCATCACTCGCTCCGCCATCGCGTTCGGTGAATACGGAAACATCGCACATGCGAAGATGATTCTCGGGATGCTCATCATGCAGGCGGGTGGAGCAATCACCGCATACGATCGTGATGGCCGGCTCATGGTCGCGCTTTCTCCCGCTTCGGGTGAGAGCCGTCAGGCCGCATCGAGCGCGCTACGCTTTTACACGGAATTCGCTGACCCTTCGAAAGATTGGTATACGTGGAATCGTTCGATGCCCGCATCTCGCGACGCTTTTGCTGCGGGGGACGTCGGTTTGTATTTCGGGCTTGCGAGCGAAGAGGCGCTCATTCGGCAAATGAATCCCAATCTTAATTTCTCTGCGACATCGACGCCGCAGGTGCGCAACATGAATGCGCTTGGTGCCGGTTACGTCTACGCGCTTGCAGTGCCGCGCACGAGCGCAAATCCAGCGGGAGCGCGACAGATTGCGTTTCTGCTCGGGGGGCGCGAAGCTGCGGATCTCTTCGCGCCGCTCCTCCGGCTTGTAAGCGCGCGGCGCGACGCCCTCGCCGAGCTCGGAGGGGAGAATGAACTCGTGAAGCGTCAGGCAATACTCATGCGCTCGTGGGTTGATCCGGATCCCGTGGCGACGGAGGTCATCTTTCGCGATATGATACAAAATACGACAAGTGGCGCGACGCTCCTCTCTGATGCTATCCAGCGCGCAGAGCAGCAGCTGCAAAGTCTACTGAACACCAATATATGAGAACAATACGTACCGTAGCGACCCTCGCGCTCTCAGCTTGTATCGTGTTTGGCCTAGCCGCAATTGCTGAGGCGCAGGCACAGTCGCTCAATCCGCTGAAGGCCGAAGTGAGTACCATCCCCGGCCTTCTTTCTGTCGTGTACAAGGCGGCTGTGATGGTGCTCCTCCCCATCATCAGCATTTTCATCGTCGTCTCCGGATTTATGTTCGTCGCCGCGAGGGGCAATCAGGAAAAACTACGTCGCGCAAAGGTCAATTTCTTCTGGACGATGATTGCAACGGTCGGAATCTTGGGTGTCGGCGTTTTCGTACAGATTCTGTGGGAACTCGGTAAATCGCTCTTCGGGTGGTGACAGATATGAACACGCTCTACAAAATCCTCGCGTTCGCGGTACTCTCTCTCCCGCATACCGCCTCGGCGGCACCCCAATCACTCAAAGAACTCGCCAACATCCTCCTCAATGTGATTGAAAAGGCGACGAGCATGCTCGTGCTTGCCACGTTTCTCTTCTTTTTCTTGGCCATCGCGCTCTCGCTGTTCAAAAGTGGGGATGCAGCACGCAAGCGGATGCGCGAGAACATGCTGTGGGGCATCCTCGCTCTTTTTGTGCTTGTCTCGATTTGGGGCATTTTGCATCTTCTCCGTACGACGCTCTTTGGCGCAAGCTAGCCTATGACCGTCGATACGATTGTAGGGCTCTTCAATATATTCGTCGGAGCGATGCTCGTCGGCGCCTTTCTCTTCATGGGAGGTGGGCTCATCGTCTGGTGGATACGGCTCGGCACGTGGCCGACCTACCGCGATGAGGCTATTGAGTATATGCAATGGGGCGTCGCCACACTTTTTACCCTTGTGCTGCTCCTCGGAATTGCAAAGTCAGTACAAGAGCATACCCGTGAAGTCCTCTTTCTGCTCGGTGCTATCGGTGCTATTGCCGTCGCCTATGCGCTCGTATGGGCCTTCGCCGGCGGCGAGCCCGAGAAGAAGGAGGAGCACGGGAGGGGCACTGATAGACGGTAGAGGTGGGATATCCACATGAAGTGGCCCAAAAGCGTTGTGTTTTGCCCCACGGGAGATACCATTAGGCTAATTAGATAATCATTGATACACCATATGCGTGCACGATTAATCGCCATAGCAGCAGGAGCTTCGACGTTTGCCCTCCCCATACTCGTCGTTGCGCAGACTCAGCAGACAGGACTTCTCGGGACACTGGCGCTCTTCAACCGCATACTCAACGGCGCCATCGGCCTCGTCGTATTGCTCGCGATTCTCGCCTTCTTCTGGGGGCTCGTAAAATATCTATTCCGCTCGAAAGGCGACGAGAGTTCGCAGAAGGAAGCAACGAAGCTCATGATTTACGGCATTCTCGCAATATTCGTCATGGTTTCCATCTGGGGACTTATCCGTCTCCTGCAGACGACCTTTGGAGTCACACAGAACACGTCGATTACTCCTGCGGGCATCGTCTCCTTCTAAAGAGCGCTCTATAGCGCGCGGCCGCTCTCGCGGCGGTGAGTAGCATGCAATCAGTTTCCAACATCATCACCAAATTCGTCGGTGAAGTGGTCAATCCCATCATCGCAGTCTTCTTTGCGATTGGGTTCCTTATCTTTGTCTACGGAATCTTCGAGTTCATCATGGGGATGCGGAAGGGGGCGATAAACGACGAGGGAAAATCTCACATGCTCTGGGGGCTCGTCGGCATGCTCATCATGGTCTCGGTGCTCGGTATCATCAACCTCCTCAAAACAACGCTCGGTATCGACCTAAACGCGACCGACGTACGGTTTCCGAGGCCCTGATTTTGTAAGCCTCGCTTCGCGAGTCTTTCCGACTCCGTAGGGAAAAATCACCTTACAGTTTCCTGCTGTGGGTAGGGCGAGACTCGAACTCGCAACCCTTGCGGGACTAGCTCCTAAGGCTAGCGCGTATACCAATTCCGCCACCTACCCGTTGACAGGATGATTATACTATGCTAATCTTCATCTACCAACGTTTTCTCTTTGTGTCTTGAGCGCACGCCTCGAGACCGTCCCGAAGTCGAAAGAGGGATGAAGCTCGAGACGATTGGCTACAACATCTAACGCCGCTTTGTCGGCACAATTCTACATGTATCAGCAGCATTCACGTCCCTCACGTGGGGACAGGCGCGCGCCGTATCGGCGTCCCGCTTCGTATCGTGGGCAGCAAAGCCGCTCCCGATTCCCAGCGCGTTCGCGCGCGGGCAGGCAGACGGGTCAATTCATCGACGCGTCGCGCTTTATCAATAAAGCCGTGGGAGAGTCTGAGACGGAAGTCTTTACGCCCGTACATCGATTCCACGACCTCGCCATAGCGGAGAGCCTCAAGACCAATATCGAAAAGAAGGGGTACGAACTCCCGACTCCCATCCAAGACAAGGCCATCCCGCACGTCCTTGAAGGACGCGATGTCGTTGGTATTGCAAATACCGGTACAGGTAAGACGGCTGCATTTCTCGTCCCGCTCATCAATAAGGTATTGCATGACCGCAGGCAGCGCGTACTCATCATGGTACCGACGCGCGAACTTGCCCAACAGATAGAAGACGAGTATTGGGGTTTCGCGAGCCACATGAAAATGGGTGCGGTCACGCTCGTCGGCGGTGCCAATATCAATCCGCAGCTCCGCACACTCCGCCGCGGCCCGAACTTTGTTATCGGCACGCCGGGGCGCATCAAAGATGTGATGGACCGTGGCGCTCTCGACCTCTCGCAATTCCACTCGGTCGTCCTCGACGAGGCGGATCGCATGCTCGACATGGGCTTCATCGCCGATATGCGATTTATTCTCGGTCATATGCCTCGAGAGCGGCACACGCTCTTCTTCTCGGCAACGCTCTCGCGAGATATCGAAAAACTCATCGGCGATTTCCTCATCGATCCGATTACCGTATCCGTGCGGACTCGTGATACGGCGACCAACGTCGAGCAGGACATCGTACGTGTCGGCGGACGCAACAAAGTCGAGGTTCTCTCTGAACTGCTCAGGATGCCCGAGATGAGCAAGGTACTCGTTTTCGGACGCACCAAGCATGGTATGGAAAAACTCGCAAAACTCCTCGTGGGTGCGGGATTCAAGGCCGAAGCGATTCACGGCAACAAATCCCAAGGACAACGCGAGCGAGCGCTCAGAGCTTTCAAGGAGCACCGCGTGCAGATTCTCGTCGCCACCGACGTCGCAGCACGCGGCATCGATGTGGCCGACGTCTCGCATGTCATCAATTACGACCAGCCAACTACCTACGACGACTACGTCCACCGCATCGGTCGCACCGGCCGCGCGGGCAAGGGTGGCAAGGCGCTCACCTTTGTCGACTAAGTGCTCAGTGGCCCAAAAGGGAAGAGCGCGGGACGTCCCGCGCTCTTTTGGTTGTGTGCGGCGCAATGCCGCATGATTTCCTTATGACGTCGCGAATTGCGAACGGCCCAACTCGAACTTTTTCTCACGCCGCGCCTCGCCCCCGCGAATGAACCCGAAGAGGGCCATCATGAGCACGAACGCGACGCCGAGAAGCGCGATTGCGCCCTGCAGAAAGATCGGATCGAGTCCGAAGACCGGCGCAGCTTTGGACGGCACGTACCAGTAGTGCGTCGCCTGTGTGAGAAAGGCGAAGAAACGCACAATCTGCAGACGCAGGCGCCGCGTCGTGTAATTGCCGGCCACGAAGTGGTGGAAGAGGGTGCGCGCTGCGACCCGCTGCCCCCAGATGACGTGCGCGAACATCGCGATGATGGCCGACCACACGATCCATTGCTCGTACACGAAGACGAGCCTTTGCATCGTCGGGCTGTAGAACCAGAACATGGTGCCGAGCACGCCGAAAGCGAGCCAGAAGGTCGCCCACCATTGATAGCGCGGCGAATCGAAGGTGCCGTCGCGACTCGAGACGAGCCCGTAGACGACAAGCGCAGCGACGAGCGTGCCGATGCGCGTCGAGATGACGAACACGTCCGAGAGGATGAAGCCAGTCACGGTAAGTGGCAAGAGCTGCACCACCAGCATCGCGAAGTATCCTTCGGGGAACTGGCCGGGTCCCGCCGCACCGGACACAGTTGCGCCATGATACGAGGCGCCAAGCCGGATGAGGCCGACGGCGAAGATGACGTACATCAACGCCGAGATATAGAGGAAGCCGTTGAGCTCAAGCATCCGCGCGAAAACAGCGGCAGCGATTTCACGATAGTCCATCTGTGCCCTCCCATGAGCAATTCAATTCTTGACATGAACTGCGCACACAAGAGCATTAAATTGCGAGACGGTCAAATATCAAATTATGAAATGTTGCGGGGAGGCTTGCGGCCTCCCCGTAATGTTCAATCCCACGGCCGACCATTCGGCACTTCGGGTGTATAGCGCATCGCCTTCACGATGGCGGTGACGCGTCGTGTGTAGGCTCTCCGCCGCCGCACGGCTGCGCGCATAATCTCCATGCGCGTTTTCTTTTTGCGGACGCTAATCCACTTCGTGATCCTCGGGCCGAGGAGAGCTGCGAAGAAGGGAAGGATCCGGAAGAGCGCGCGGCCGATCGTGAATCGCCCGATGAACGGGACGAGCCGACGTGTCGCAACCTCGCGAACGAACACGATAACGACGTTCGCTCCCGGGATGAGCCTCGGCTGACGCAAGACGAGTGCCGCAGCCGCTATAAGCAGGACGGCCAGCACGAACGGCAGACCGAGCGTGAGCTTCAGCGTGAGTGAGAGCGAAGACCAATCGCGCCGAAGCAATCGCCACAGCACCTGCACGCGACGCGTGAAGGAGGCTTGTCGGTTCCTGACCCACCTTCGGCTCGAAGGCGTCATCGCCATCGGCACAAAGAAGAACAGGAATTTACGGAGTCCGAACCGCCACATGAAACCGAGCGCGAGCGAGGCAAGTAAGCCTGCGAGCGCCACGATGTTGTGGAAGTAGAAAACCGCTACCGCGCCGCCAAAAATGACGAGCGGCAGAGCCAGAATCACTGGCCAGCGTTTCGTCATAGTAGGCATGGCAACCCCCAATGTATACT
>DATECE010000023.1:0-2695 GCA_036516595.1 Minisyncoccota bacterium
AGGCTTGTCGGTACGTCTCACGAGGTCGTCGAGTACTTTAAAGGTGCGTACGGCCGCATCCGGACAGTACGAGTCGGTCCGGACGGCTTCCTCTACCTCACGACGTCAAACCGCGACGGCCGCGGGGAACCCGCGGCCGGAGATGATCGCATTTTGAGAATCGATCCTAAACAATTGCCTGACACTTAGACGAGGCCAAAACCGACTGCCGAGAGGTACGCGCCCGCGATGACTGCGACCACGCCGCCCGCCTGATACCACTCATTTTTATTGAAGTAGCGAATGAACCGCTGGACGCGTGCATAGGGCATCGCGATATAGATGATGCTTTCGATGACGAGCACCCAGCCAACAATCGCGACGATACCCATCCAGTCCCAGCTGACGGCGGGGTACGTGAGGACGATGGCGAGTCCGGCGGAGAGCTCCATGAGCGCCAAGATGACGACCATGAGACGATTGGCCGCGAGCTGAGAGACAGCCGGCATGATGGACTTGCGGCGATAGAGAACAATGACACCTACGATGAGCAAATACAGACCGACGAGTTGTGGAACGAGCATAGATAAGTAGTTCTATTAAATGAATTGATATGAAAACGATACCACGCGCTTTGCACTCTCGGGTGATGAGCGTACCGACCTGTGTATAAAGGACGTAAGCCGTACACACCCCACGTACGTCAAAATACGAACGGCTCCGAGAATGCGGAGCCATTCGAGATGCACGGTGAGTCCCCTATCCGCGTACGAGTCGCATAACCCACAAGAGCAAGACCGAGCCGATGACCGCAACAAGCACACTGTAGAGATTGAAACCGGTCACACCAGAGGACCCAAAGAAATTGAATACCATACCGCCGAGAAGCGCGCCCACGACGCCAACGACGACGTTGAGCACGATGCCCTGCGAACCGTCGGTACCCATAATGAGTGAGCCAATCCATCCGGCTATCCCCCCGAGGACGAGAAACGCGAGTATGCCCATATGTATGTAGTTACGAAATACGTGCTAACGCGCGGCGCCCACGGCGACCACGCATTCAGAATGGTAGGGATTATTCGATGTGCATTCGATGAACGCCGCAGTACTACGACCTAAAAGAATAGCCTATGGGAGCTTCGCAAAGAATCGGATGAGGTTGCCGATATGTTCCTCGAGCGTGACGCCGAGCAATTCACAACCGCGCGCGATATCGGAGCGCTTAATCTTCGATGCGAAATTCGGCTCGCGCAGACGTTTCTGTATCGAGCTGACCTTCATCTGTCCGTACGGCACAGGATTCAATTTGCGGTATGCGTAAAATATCCCGCTTATCTCGTCGGAGGCCATGAGCGCTGCGGCAAGCGGCGTCGCGGGCAGCGTGGTGAATCCGTTGTACTCGTATGCATGCGCCTCGACGGCATGGATGAGTTCCTCCGGAAAGCCCCACTCTTTAAACCACTTCAGTGACTCGGCAGGGTGCACCTGCGGATGCTCTTCGAAATCAATGTCGTGCAAGAGGCCTGTGACATACCAAAGCGTCGCATCGCCTCCGAGCTTTCCCGCGTACCCTTCCATGGCCGTCGCGACCATTTCTGCGTGATGGCGCTGGTACTCATCCTTCACATGTTCCTCGAGCTTCCGCTTTGTTTCTTCGCGTGTCGGTGTCATACGTATCACAAGCTATTCACTGGATGAATTCGATGGAATCAACGAACGGTGCGAAATCGCGGCGCATGGCAGAATTTTCGTCCATGAACTGTCCCGCGACGAGATAGATAAATCCACCGTGCGCAATGACGTATGTCTCCGCTGTGTAGAGACCGTCGGCCATGTAGCGTATCGCGGGCGCGCCTCCCACGTACGCCTCCATAGCGTCGCCGGAGATGAGCGCGATGTTTGAATACTGCGCGTTCGAGTCGGCCCACGCTCGCGGGAGCATACCCCCGTCGTTGGTAAACACCATAACGACGATTGCGGGCGGGCCCTCGCGCGGTTCGATACTTTGCACGAGGTCCTCGTACTCCTCCTCAAGCATGAGTGTATAGATGTGCTGCAAGCTCCTGTCGTCCTGTCCACTCGGTTCGCGCTCGACCAGCACGAAGCCTCTCGGATACGAGAACTCAAACCCAAGCTCGGGTGCCCGCATCTCGCGCGGTGCATCCACCGCAGCAAGCTCATCAGAGTTCCCCAGCGCCGCCCATGCGAGATAGCCGCCGACGAGTGCGACGAGCAGGATAAAAAATCCGAGTAGTTTGTTCATTGCATAAATATACGCGGCACTTCCCTTCGTGGGAAGTGCCGCCGCATACCACGTATGTTGTCTACTGTACGCTCTTGAAACGGAGTACTCCGCCTCGGTCGAGGTAGACCAGCTCGAGTTCATCCGGTGAGAGCTTCACCAGCTTGAAATTGAGCGTATCAGCTTGCGAGCCTGTGAGCGTCAGCTGGAGGTAGACCGTGCTCTCTTCCAGCGGGAACGGGACCTCGGGCGCGTTCACGCCCTTTTGATATGCGACCCACATGCCACTCGTGACGACTTTACCTTCGTAGATATCGTCGACTTTATTCTCCGCCTTGAATTCGCGGACAAATTTTTCATCATCGACACTCTGCCATTTGCCGAGGATGCTTTCGCTCACGATGAGCGAGGCATCTTGCTTCACGCCGCCGCCTTCGCCCGCATCACCCCAGTTCCACGGAGGCGTCTCGG
>DATECE010000024.1:0-3872 GCA_036516595.1 Minisyncoccota bacterium
ATACAGTCAAGCTAATCCGCGCTATAATCATTCGATGGCGCGGAAGTTTTATACCGGTATCGATATCGGAACTCAGCAAGTGAAAGTCGTCATCGCAGCGCAACCGGAGAGTGCGGAACTTCCGCTACAAATTCTCGCTTCTGCCTCCGCTCCCGCGCGCGGAGTCCGGCAGGGTTATATCGTCGAGAGAGCCGAGGCAGCAAAAAGCGTGCGCGAAGCGATTGCTCGGGCGCAATCTGCCGCGCGCGTCGTGGTCAAGCACGCCCGTGTCGCCATCGGCGGCATCGGACTCGAAGAAATGCGAAGCTCCGGCGACACGTCGCTCACCGCCTCCGGCAGTATCGTCTCAGAACGTGACATCGAAAAAGCGCTCCGAGAGAGCGAGAAGCGAGCGCAAGGCAGACTCACCAACAGGACGATCCTCCATACCATTCCGCTCGAATACCGTGTCGACGGCGTCAAAGTGTTCGGCAAGCCGCACGGCCTGCAGGGCACCAAACTCTCGGTCGACACGCTCCTCATCACAGCGCT
The DNA here is from genome assembly GCA_036516595.1 of Minisyncoccota bacterium. Classification (GTDB taxonomy): domain Bacteria; phylum Patescibacteriota; class Minisyncoccia; order Phycocordibacterales; family UBA2100; genus UBA10103. The sequence goes on from DATECE010000024.1 coordinate 532, forward strand.
CACACAGCATCAGGACGAGATGATGGACGTGGTCGAGGCGGCGGGCGTCGAGATAGAAGGAGTCATGGCAAGCCCGCTCGCCGCAAGCCTTGGCACGCTCACGCGAAGCCAAAAGACTGCAGGGGTCCTCCTCGCCAACATCGGCGCGGAGACGCTCTCGCTCGTCGTGTTCGAGGAAGATACGCCGGTCTCGCTCAAAATGCTTCCGCTCGGCTCGGGACAAATCACGAACGCACTCGCACTCTCTTTCCAGATACCCCTCACCGAGGCCGAGCAGATGAAGCGCGGCGCGGTTACTGGAAGCGACATCCCCGCCAAGAAAACGCAGACCATCGTGCAGAGCCAACTCAAGACCATGTTCACACAGGTCAATGCCCATTTGAAAGCGATTCAGCGCGCGCAGCTCTTGCCGGCGGGAGCGGTCCTCACCGGCGGCGGTTCGGGACTCGGAGGTGCGACCGAGGTCGCCCGCGCGGTACTGAAGCTTCCCGCGCAAGTCGCCATCATCGGACAGAGCGCCCGCGCTACGAGTCTCGACCCATCCTATGCGGTCGCCTATGGACTCTGCCGTTGGGGTTTTGCGGAAGATACAAGCATCCGCGGCACCAGTCTCGGCGAAGTGCTCTCGCAAGGCTGGCATTCATTTAAAGAAAGTTTTCGTTCGCTCTTGCCATAAGCTTCTTCGAAACTTTTTGCCTCCTCGACTCGGAAATGAGAACGATCTCTCTTTCGCTCGCTCTACGTCGGCAATAAAGAGAACGGCCGCGGGGTGCGCGGCCGTTTTCCTTCTCACCACAATCGGACGCTCAGGATGAGCGCGATTATGGCGAAGGTTAGAGAGCAGGTCATCACTCTGACCGGCAAAGGAATCTCGGGCGATTGCATGCGCCTCCCTTTCGAGATTCCCCGTCCGATAAAATTATGCCTCTATGCGTTAGGTCTGTCAACCTTGCCCTTTTTGAGAAAGTGATATGATGGCGCCAATGTCGAAGCAGGTGAAATCCGATGTCGAATCATTCGCCCGCATTCGCGTCGTCGGTGTCGGCGGCTCCGGCGGCAATGCCGTCAACCACATGGTCGCTTCCGGTGTCGAAGGCGTCGATTTCATCGCTATCAATACTGATGCGCAGGACCTCCACAAATCCAAGAGCAAAAAGAAGATTCACATCGGTAAGACCCTCACGAGGGGCCTCGGTACGGGAATGAACCCCGACCTCGGCAAACAAGCAGCCGAGGAGACGCGCGAAGAAATACAGGAGACGCTCAAAGGCTCTGATATGGTTTTCATCACGTGCGGCATGGGTGGTGGAACAGGCACGGGGGCCGCACCGGTGGTCGCAAAAATCTCGCGCGAACTCGGTGCACTCACCGTCGGCGTCGTCACGCGACCGTTCACCTTTGAAGGTCAGCAGCGCATGCGCCTCGCCGAGCAAGGTCTCTCCGAACTTCGGAAGGCGGTGGATGCGCTCATCATCATCCCCAATGACAAACTGCTTGCCATCGTCAGTCGTGAGACCGGCATCAAGAACGCCTTCGCGATGTGCGACGATATTTTGAAGCAGGCGGTCGAGGGAATCTCCGACCTCATCACCCAAACCGGTATCATCAACGTGGACTTCGCCGACGTACGCTCCATCATGCAGAATGCGGGCTCAGCCCTCATGGGTATCGGTTCGGCCATCGGCGAGAAGCGTGCAGAAAACGCCGCTCGTGCAGCTATCAATTCACCACTGCTTGAGGTTTCGATTACGGGCGCCAAGGGCGTACTCTTCTCTATCGCCGGCGGTGAAGACCTCGGCATGCTCGAAGTACAAGATGCCGCCAACGTCATTACCGAGGCCATCGATGCGGAGGCAAAGGTCATCTTCGGTGCGGTCACCGACCCGACGCTCAAGAAGGGCGCCGTTCGCGTTACTGTCATCGCAACTGGCTTCCCCGAGATGTCGACCCGTACGCCTTCTCCCACAGCCCAGCGCATTTCGACCGCTCCGCGCAAGGAGCCGGTAGAGGTCCCGCCAGTGCGCGCCGAGCGCTCTGAGGCAAAAAAGATAATCGACGCCTCAGCAGCACCTATCAAAGAAACTCGCGAACAGAAAGCCGAGACACCGAAAGACGCGCCTCGTACCGACGAATTTACCGACGACGATACATGGGGTGGACTTCCTTCTTTCCTGCGAAGGAAATAAGTTATAATCGTTCGAACCGATCTTCGCGTTCTATTCGCGGATCGTTTACAACGTCTACAACGATTCGAACGTATGCATGACCTGATTATTGTCGGTGGCGGACCCGCTGGAAGCGCGGCGGCCGTCTATGCTGCCCGAAAAAATCTGAAAACTATTTTTATCACGAACGAGTGGGGCGGGCAGAGCGCCGTTTCGAGCGAGATACAGAACTGGATAGGCACCCCCGCAATCAACGGCGCAGACCTCGCGGACAACCTCAAGAAGCACGTGGAGGCGTATCGTGGCGAATACCTCGAGATACGTTCCCCCGCTCTCGCTAAGTCGCTTAAGACATTTGATACCCACGTCGAGGTCACGCTGGGCGACGGTACGTCTATCTCCGCCCTCACGCTCATCGTCGCAAGCGGAGCGGAGCGCCGCAAACTGGAGGTGGCAGGAGCTGCAGAATTCGACCAAAAGGGCCTCACCTACTGCGCGTCCTGCGACGGGCCGCTCTTTGCCGATATGGACGTGGCGGTCATCGGCGGTGGTAATGCGGCGTTCGAGACATCTCTCCAACTCCTCGCGTACTGCAAGACCGTCACGCTCTTCAACCGGACAGAGACGTTCCGTGCAGACGAAATCACGATAGCCTCTGCCCGCGCTCATCCACACATGCGCGTCGTCGTGAATGCCGAGCCGCTCGAAGTGCTCGGCGACAAATTCGTGAACGGCTTCACATGGAAGAATTCCAAGACAGGCGAAATCAAGACCGAGTCTGTCTCAGGCATCTTCGTAGAGATAGGCCTCTTGCCAAACACCGTGTGGACGGGCGACGCGTTGGAAAAAAATCCAGTGGGGCAGGTGAAAGTCGACCCGCGTACACAGCGAGCATCACACCCGCGCGTATGGGCTGCGGGAGATTGCACCGACGGCCTCTATCATCAAAACAACATCGCAGCAGGCGATGCAGTGAAGGCGCTGGAAGATGTCTACCTGTTTCTCCGAAAGGCTAAGTCAGAAGTTTAAGGATGCCTGCCCCGTTAGAGCGCGCAGCGTCTCTAATGGGGTGTATCTTTTTTTGCGCAAAAACAAGAGCGAAGCCTAGCCCGTAATGTGCTTAATGACCGAGAACGCGCGGTCGATGTCGCGGTCGTAGAATATAATACTGAATTC